>NZ_JBHWZP010000095.1:0-29686 GCF_042728395.1 Streptomyces sp. NPDC060205 | reverse complement strand
GAACACCCCCTTCGTCACCGGTTCCCGGCTTCAGGCACCTTGAGCCGTCGCGGGCTCGTCCGCCCCGGTCTGGAGGCAGGCCGCCACCGTCTCGGGGTCCATGGCAGCCAGACTCGCGAACATACGCAGCGGTTCGGCCAAGGTCTGGCAGCACATCACGTACTGATTGCTGCGTCCCTTGGGAATCGCCTCGACGAGATTCTGTTCCCTCAGCGGGGCCAGGTGGTGGCTGACCAGTGTCTGGCTCAGGCCGGTGGCCTCCTGCAGTTCCTTGACCGTGCGCGGGCGCTGAGCGATCAACAGGATCAGCGTGAGCCGGGTCTCGTCCGCCAGGGCCCGCAGTTTGGGCGCCAGCATCTGTGCCCGCTCGCGCTCGCTGAGCCACTGGGCGGGATCGCTGACCGCCACCCTCAGTTTCGATGGCCGCGCCATCGCCACCTCCCTCTCGGCCGTGGGCCGGCTGTCCGGCCTGGGCCCAGGCCGGGTGCGAGATCCGGGCCGGGCTGTGGAGTCGATCCTATGCACCGTCGCTCCCCGGGTCTTCAGGAGGTGGCAGGGGCGTCAGCACTGCCGCTGGGGGCGCTGACTTCGGTCTGTGCCGTGCCGTCGTCATCGGCGACACGAGCCTTGGGCAGGATGAACGCGGCCGCGAGGGCGCCGACGACAGCGACCCCGACGGCGATCAGCAGGGTGGTGGCGAACCCTCCGACGAACGACTCCTGCGCGGCGTCGAGGACACGCTGGCCGGCAGCGCCACCCAGTTGCTGGGCGACTGCCGACGCGCCGGACAGCGACTCGTGTACGGCTTCTCCGGCCTCGCCCGGCAGCTGAGCGGCCTGGGGCAGGTCGTCCCGGTACAGCGTGGTGATCACACTGCCGCTGATGGCGATACCGAGTGCGCCGCCGACCTGCATGCCCACGTCCGCCACCGCGGACCCGGCTCCCGCCTGGCGGGCGGCGGAGACGACCAGGATGGCGTCGACGGCCGCCGGCAGGGCGATGCCCATGCCCAGGCCGAACACGGCCAGTCCGATGAGCGCCTGTGTCTCGGCGTCGACGGTGAGCCCGGCGAGGATGCCCAGGCCCGCGGCGCACAACACCAGCCCCAGGACCACCGTGGCCTTCAGGCCCGTGCGCTCCACCAGCTTCGCCGACAGGGGGGCGCCGACCATCATGGTGCCGATGGCGAGCATGCGCAGGCCCGCGCCCAGCGGATCCAGTTCGAGTACCGACTGCAGATACTGGGTGAGCAGGTACAGGCCGCTGTAGAGCCCGAAGGACGTGGCGGCGATCGCCAGGGCGCCGCCTCCGTAGCGGGCGTTGAGGAACAGGCTGACGTCGAGCATCGGATGCTCGGTCTTGCGCTCCCACACGACGAAACCGACCATCAGGGCCACGCCGAGGAACAGCGAGCCGAGGGTGATGACGTCGCCCCAGCCGTTGTGCGGGGCTTCGACCAGGCCGTAGACGATGGCGACCAGCCCGGCCACCGACAGCAGAGCACCGACGAGGTCCAGTCCGGGGTGGCCCTCGGCCTTCGACTCGGGAATCAGCTTGGCTCCGCCGATCAGGGCGATGGCCGCCAGAGGCACGTTGATGAGGAACATCGAGCCCCACCAGAAGTGCTCCAGCAGCAGGCCGCTGACGAGCGGGCCGAGCGGCACGCCGACCGCGGCCGCACCCGACCAGATGCCGATCGCCTTGCCCTGTTCCTCACGAGGGAAGACATCCTTGATGATGGCGAGGGTGGCGGGCATCATCAGCGCCGCCGAGATACCCATGAGGGCGCGGAAGGTGATCAGCATCTCGGCGTTCGAAGCGAACGCCGCGCCCAGGCTGGTCAGTGCGAAGGCTCCCGTACCGATGGAGAGAAGCCTTTTGCGGCCGAACCGGTCGGACAGGCCGCCCGCCATGAGCAGCAGCCCACCGAAGGCCAGGGCGTAGGAGTCGACCATCCACTGCAACTGACTGCTGGTGGCGTCCAGATCCTTCTGGATGCTGGGCAGCGCCAGGTTCAGGATCAGGGTGTCCAGGCCGATGAGGACAAGACTCAGACACAGGATGTTAAGGATCTGCCATCGGCGGGGATGGCCGGCGGAGCGGTTCACTTACTCTCCTCGAACGCAACAGGTTGGCGCCCCGTGGGGCGGCCGGCGGCCGGCCCTGCCCGCGGGGGTTCGGGCAGCGGGCCGACCACCGGCCCAGCCAGACTAAACAGCATCAGCCGTTATCAACAGTCAACGCTGTTGATAACGGCTGGCTTTGTGCGCTGATTCCGGCCATCTCCGCCAGCGCTTCACAACTCACGTACATTTCAGGCCACTTGAAGCGCTGGCATGCCAAGACGCACTCAACGCTACGAAGCGACCGCGAAGCGACATCATCGGGCAAGGGCCGTCAACCCGGTCGTGATGCACGGCAACTTGGCTGATGGGAATGCCAAGTGGCAGGTCACACTCCACATCCGAGGTCACCACCTACCTCGCAGTAGAGATGGCGCGATCGTTTCCAGAGTTACCACGGGGCACTCGAATACTTTGACCGCCATCGATAAATTGAGCGAGAAGCAGCACGGAGGGCCCTGCGAAGGACCTCCGCACGGGGTGTCAAGGGGGCCGAGAAAGACATGCGTACATCCGGTAGGCAGCGACTCGCAGCCACACCGCCGCCAACACGGCGGTAGCACCCCACCATTCCTCCCGTCATGGAAATCGTGCGTGGCGGCACGTTCCTGACAGCACCTCGGACACCACACCACACTGGCGCAACCGTGCGCACGGCACGCGTTCGGTTGCGCCCACGGCTGGAACCGTCATTGGCGAAAACGGTTCAAAGCCTTCCTGTAATTGAAGGGGACAACGATGTCAGTCCACGCCCAGCCACGCCTTGCCCTGGTGGGAGACCGCGGCAATCACGACGAGCCGTCCCACCCGAAGATCGACGCGATGCGTGAGCAGTGGGACCTGACCACCGAGTGGATACCGACCACCGAGATCAGCGACGCCTCCTTCCTGGACGGCTTCGACGGCGTATGGGTAGTGCCGGGAGCGCCGTACTTCAACCAGAAGGGCGTACACATCGCCGTACGCCATGCCCGGGAGAACCAACTCCCGTTCCTGGGCACCTGCGGCGGCTTCTTCAGCGCCCTGATCGAGCACGCGCAGAATGTGCTCCACCTGCCTGAGGCCATCGGCGTCGACGAGGACCCCGAGAAGCTGATGCCCCTCGTCACACCGCTGAAGTGCTCCTTCCGCGGCGAGAAGGCACCGTTGAACGTCAAGGAGAACTCCCAGCTCGCCGGCATCTACGGCACCACCGAAGTGGAGGAGATCTTCCACTGTGACTACGGCCTGACCGACACTTTCATGGACGCCGCCAACCAGGGCTCTCTGCAGCTCAGCGCCTGGGACGTCGACGGCGCACCGCGCGCCCTGGAGATCACCGGTCACCCGTTCTTCCTGGGAAGCCTCTTCCAGCCCGAGCTCTCGTCGGCTCCGGGATCCGAGCACAAGATCATCAAGGCCTTCCTGGCTGCCGTACGCGCCAAGGCCGACACCAACGCCCTGTCCACGCTCACCCCCTGACCAACAGCGCACATCTGCTTGTGACAAGGCCGTGCGGTGTCCCCCGCACGGCCCGGGCACCGCCATGCCCGCCTCGTTCCCCACACCAGGCGGAAGGATCCCCACGTCTCCATGAAGCATGATCAGCACGGTCTTTCCCGGCGCGGTTTCGTCCGCGGCAGTGTCATCGGTGGCGCAGGTCTCGGTACACCGGTGCTCCTTCCGGTGATCTCCGCACACGCCGCCGGCTCGTCCGACGCAGCGGGCGGGTCACCCGCCACCGGCGGTCGGCCAGGCACAGACTTCACCGACCAGTCCGCCGCACTGACCCCGGACAAGACCGTCGCCACGGCCTGCCAGTTCTGCAACTCCAACTGCCGGCTGAACGTCGACCTCAAGGCAGGCCGGGTACTGGCCGTGCGTGGCGAGGACCGCGACCCCGTCCAGCAGGGGCAGGTGTGCGTCAAGGCCGAGCTGATGCCCCAGCTCGTGTACAACAATGAACGGCTGACCCGCCCGCTCCGCCGCGTCTCCGGCGCGAAGGGCTCACCGAACTCCAAGTTCGAGGCCGTGAGCTGGGAAGAGGCCCTGCGCACCATCGCCAAGAAGTTCCTGGCACTGCGCGATGCCGGGCAGGCGCACACGATCGCCAACCGCACCACCGGCCGTCTGCCCCGGGGCACCGGATCACTCGTGGCTCGCCTCTTCGCGATGCTCGGCAGCCCCAACAACACCGACGTCGGACCGGTGTGCAACGACGCCGGCGGCAACGCGCTGGCGACCTCCTTCGGCCTCGGCAACTTCACCAACGGGTACGGAACCGACGGCGCGACGGGCAAGGACGACCTCGGATCGGCCCGGCACTATCTGTTCCTGGGCACCAACCAGGCCGAGACACACCCGGTGACCTTCGACTACCTGCTGCGCGGCCGCGAGAAGACCAAAGCGACCCTGACGGTGGTCGATCCGCGCCTGACGCCGACCGGTGCCGTGGCCGACCGGTGGGTGGCGCCCAAGCCGCACACCGACCTGGCCCTGCTGCTGGGCATGCTCCACCACATCGTGGAGAAGGAGCTGTACGACAAGGCGTTCGTCAAGCGCTGGGTCGTCGGCTTCGACGAACTGCGCGCCCATCTGGCCGAGCACCAGTACACCCCTGCGTGGGCCGCAAAGGTGACCGGCCTCAAAGCAGAGGTCATCATCGAGATGGCCGTGGAGTACGCGTCGGCGAAACCGGCGGCGATCTTCTGCAACGCCGGTATCTCGCATCAACTCGGCGCGTTCGACACCTACCGGGTGCTGACGTTCCTCGCCGCGGTGACCGGCAACATCGGCAAGCCCGGTGGCGGCTGCAACTTCATGCACAACACCTGGCCCGGCGATCTGCACCTGCCATCGCTGGACGTCGAGGTGCCCGAACGGCGCGAAGCTCTGCCGGTCGGTCCGGACTACTTCGCCGAATCCATCCTGACGGCCAACCCCTACCGACTGCGCGCGGTGATGTCCCAGGGCAACCCGCTGGTGTCCTCCGCGAACACGAAGAAGGTCAAAGAAGCCTTCGAGCAGCTCGACTTCTATGTCTACACCGGCCTGTTCATGGAGGAGGCCGCCTACTACGCCGACATCATCCTTCCGGTCTGCAGCGGGCTGGAGATGGAAGGCGTCTACATGCGCCGCGACGACCGTGCCATCCGCTGGCAGGAGCAGGTCGTCGACCGGGTCGGAGAGTCCCGGCCGGACTGGGAGATCTGGGTCGGCCTCGCGCACGCGATGGCTGAACTCGACACCCGCCGTCCCGCCGCGGAGTGGCGCACGGCCTTCCCGAAGCGGTGGCTGGACTACCGGCAGTTGTGGGACGACTTCGTCACCCACACCCCCGGCATGGGCGGGATGAGCCGAACGCGGATGCAGAAGCGCGTCGAGCCCCTGCGCTGGCCGTGCCCCACCGAAGAGCACCCGGGTGTGAGCACCCTCTACCTGGACCACCCCAGTTGGTACCGGGCCGCCGAGTCGCTGGACCCGGCCAATCAGGGCAAACGCTTCCTCACGCCCAGCGGCAAGATCGAGATCACCACCCCGGCCCTGGAGAAGAAGCTGGCGGTCACCGGGCACGGCGCCCTGCCGATCTTCTACACACATCCCGAGGTCACCGGCAAGAACCCGACCCTGTCCTACAGCCGCAAGTTCGTCACCAACCCTCTCAACCCTCAGGCCGTCACCCATCCGGTGCGTCTGGGAGTGCCCGGGAGCGACGCGGTGCACCGTGACTTCCCGCTGATGGGCATGACCGGCCGACCCAGTGTCGTCCACTTCGCCGAGGTCACCCACTGGACACCGACGGGCAAGCAGCTCAACGGCATCCGCTTCATCCAGATCCACCCCGACACGGCACGCCGCTCCGGTATCGCCGACGGAGACGACGTCCACGTCCAGAGCCCTCGCGGTTCGGTGACAGGCACGGCGCTGCTGTGGGAGGGGATCAGGGCGGACACCGTGTTCGTCCCCAACACCTTCGGCCCTGCTCAGAAGCTGGGTGACCTCTTCGACGACCCGCGCTACGAGGCGGCCAACACGCTCCCCGACGACCGCTTCTACGACAACCTCTCCGGCCAGCAGGCCTTCAAGTGCTTCGCCTGCCGGGTCGTCAAGGCCTGAACCACCGCACGAGTACAGGCGCCATCCACCCGTCACCCATTGCTGGAGGCAACGCATGTCCGCCACGCCCGACCCGCGCCTTGAGGCCGAGTCCGTCACCGTCCGGACGTTGGCCGGTTTCGACGAGACGGTGAGCGTCCTCGGATCCAAGAGCTACACCAACCGCTACCTGGCCATCGCCTCCCTCTCGGGCCGCGAGACCGTCATCAAAGGCGCCCTGCTGTCCGACGACACCCTCTACTTCGCCCGTGCCATCGAGACGTTCGGCCACGTCACCTGCGCCGTCGACCACGCCACCGCCAGCATCCACGTCACCCCCACCGGCCAGCCCATGCGCGCCCCGAAGGACGACATCTTCGTCGGCGGCGCCGGCACCCCCCTGCGCTTCTTGATCTCCATGGCCGGCCACGCCCAGGGCACCACGATCATCACGGGCAACACCCGCATGCAGGAGCGGCCCATGGGCGACCTGCTGCAGGCGCTGCCGCCGCTCGGCGTGGACGCCACCGCGGTCCGCGGCAACGGCAGCCCGCCGATCCGCGTCGTGGGCGGCTCCTTCAAAGGCGGCGCCACCACCATCAACGGTCTCGTCTCCAGCCAGTTCACCTCCAGCCTGATCATCAACGCGCTGCGCGCCGAGAACGACACCCACATCACCATCGCGGACGATCTCGTCTCCAAGCCGTACGTCGAGATGACGCTGGCCGCCCTCAAGGAGATGGGCGTGCACGTCGGCCGCGACGGCTACCGCACGTTCACCGTCGCGGCCGGCCAGCAGGCCCGCGGCGGCGAGGTCACCGTCGAGCCCGACGCCTCCGGCATGTCCTACTTCCTGGCCGCCGCCGCCATCCTGGGCAGCCGCGTCGTCATCCCCGGCATCGGATCCGGCTCACACCAGGGCGACGTCCACCTGGTCGACGCCCTGGAGCGGATGGGCTGTCGTACCCAGGTCACCGACGACGAGATCACCCTGACCGGCGGCCCGCTGCGCGCCATCGACATCGACATGGAGGCCATGCCCGACGTCGTACCGTCCCTGGCCGCCGTCGCCGCCTACGCCGAAGGCACCACCCGCATCACCAACATCGCCTCGCTGCGCGTCAAGGAGTGCGACCGCATCGCCGCCGTCACCACCGAACTGCGCAAAATGGGCATCGAGGTCGAGGAACTCCCCGACGCCATGTACATCACCGGCGGAACCCCGCACGGCGCGACCATCGACACCTACGACGACCACCGCATCGCCATGACCTTCGCCATCGCCGGCCTGCGCACCGACGGCGTCGTCATCAAGGACCCGGGCTGCGTCGCGAAGTCCTTCCCCACCTTCTGGCAGACCCTCGACACCCTCCACCCCACCCTGGCGAGCACCAAGTGAGCTCGTCGGAACCGGCGTTCACGGGCCCGGGCATTCTGCTGGTCCTCGACGGCTGGGGCCACGCGGACGCGTCCGACGACAACGCTCTGACGCTGGCGCGCACCCCGGTCCTGGACGAACTGGTGGCCGGCCGTAACAGCACGCTGGCGGAGGCTTCGGGCGACGCGGTCGGTCTACTCCCCGGCACGGTCGGCAACTCCGAGATCGGCCACATGGTCATCGGGGCCGGCCGGCCACTTCCCTACGACAGCCTCCTGGTCCAGCAGGCCATCGACACCGGCGCCCTGCGCGCACATCCGCGGTTGGACACCCTGCTCCGGGAGATCGCCTATTCTTCGGGCGCGCTGCATCTGATCGG
This sequence comes from Streptomyces sp. NPDC060205, assembly GCF_042728395.1. NCBI lineage: Bacteria > Bacillati > Actinomycetota > Actinomycetes > Kitasatosporales > Streptomycetaceae > Streptomyces > Streptomyces sp. NPDC060205. The sequence goes on along the minus strand of NZ_JBHWZP010000095.1, from coordinate 21,732 downwards.
GCTGTGCTCGGACGGGCAGATCCATGCCAACGTCGAGCACCTGAGCGAACTGCTGGCCGCCGCGGCCGCCCATCAGGTGCAACGCGTCTTCATCCACGCGATCACAGACGGCCGGGATGTCGCCGACCACACCAGCGGGAGTTACCTGAGCCGCGTGACCGAGCTGACCGCTTGGGCCGAAGCAGGGCAGGTCGCCACCGTCATCGGCCGCGGCTACGCGATGGACAAGGCCGGCAACCTCGATCTGACCGAGCAGGCAGTCACCTTGGTCGCCGACGGGCTCGGCACCTCCGCCGACAGTTTTCAGGCGGCTGTCACCGCCAGTGAACGCGGCGACGAGTGGGTCCCTGCGACCGTACTGGCGACCGCCGGAAACGCGAGCATCGCCGACGGGGACGCGGTGCTGTGGTTCAACTTCCGCAGCGACCGCATCCAGCAGTTCGCCGACCGCCTCAGCGAACATCTGACCGCCACCGGCCGCTCGGTGGACATGGTCAGCCTGGCCCAGTACGACACCCGCGCCGCCATACCCGCCCTGGTCCAGCGGGCGGATGCCTCCGGCGGCCTGGCCGACGAACTCGCCACGGCCGGACTGCGCACGGTCCGCATCGCCGAGGCCGAGAAGTTCGAGCACGTCACCTACTACATCAATGGCCGTGACGCGACCGCGCGCGGCGGGGAGGAACACGTGCGCATCACGGGGGACGGCAAGCCCGACTATGTCGTGCGTCCCGGGATGAACCTCGACCGCGTCACCGCGGCGGTGGTCGAGGCCGCCGCACGTCCGGAAGTCGACCTGGTCATCGCCAATCTGGCCAACATCGACGTGGTCGGGCACACCGGTCACCTGGCAGCCACCGTCCACGCCTGCGAGGCGACCGACGCCGCGGTCGCTCAGATCCTGGAAGCAGCCGGGAACAGTCACCGGTGGGTACTTGCCGTCGGTGACCACGGCAACGCCGAACGCATGACCAAGCAGGCCCCGGACGGAACCAGCCGCCCCTACGGCGGTCACACCACCAATCCGGTGCCGCTGGTGATCGTCCCTCCGAGCACCGACACGCCCGCACCCGCGCTGCCGGATACGGCCACGCTGGCTGATGTCGCCCCCACGGTCCTGCACCTGCTCGGCCACAAATCCGGATCCGCCATGACAGGAAGGCCCCTGCTGTGAGTCCCCAGACCCCCACACTCATCCCGGCCTTGTCGCATCGGACTCCGGCTCTGTCCGGCTGTCTCGGCAAGCCCCACCTCGCGGCCGCCTTCGCCGATGACGCCACCGTCCACAGGCTGGACGTCGGCGTCATCGAGGGTGTGCTCCACGAGCCCGCCGACCGCTCGCGCGTGGTGCTGGGCCTGCACAATCCGTCCCCGACCGAAGCCCGTATCAACCTCAGCACGCTGCTGCCCGAACGCGCCGACTGCACGTGGCGCTTCCTCAGCGGTTCCATGCACACCAGTGACGCGGCCGACGGTCTGTACGTCCACCTGGACGCAGTCGGCACGACGTGGCTCACCGCAGCCGCGTAGAGGAGGGCGTCAGGGTCCGGGCCGTATAAGGCCTGGTCACCTCGCGTCCAGGTGCTGACGGGTATGAATCCGCCGACACCTCCTCGCCAGATCCAACGCAGCCTGCGCGGGGCAGCCTCCTACGGGTTTGCTGTCCCGCGTTCTTCTCTTTCAGGGCACCGCCATCCCCGAAGGATCTGACATGCACACATCCCTGTTTTCTACGCATCGGCCTGGGCAACCACACGTGCTCCCAAGCGCAACCGGCCCAAGCCGTACTTGGTCGGCCCTTCCTCGACGGGCACTTCAGTGACCGCCCCAGGGGCGTCTCAGCACGCCCCGCTCCGTCTCGCCCCCAGTACAGCGGTCACGCACGAAGGAAGGGTCTCAACAGTGTTCAACAAGAAGCTCCGCCGCGCCTGCCTCGCCACCTCGGTCGTAGCGGTCCTGTCCCTGGCAGGCTGCGCCGACAGCGAGGCCGGAAGCAGCGGCGCTTTGCAGGTCAGCGGGTCGACCACCGTCGCACCGGTCGCCGCCGACGCGGCCCAGGCACTCAAGGCCAAGGGGCTCGACATCACCGTCGCCACCCAGGGCGGTTCGGCCGGCGGCATATCGCAGCTCGCCGCGGGCCAGATCAACATCGCCATGAGCTCGAAGCCGCTGGCGAAGGAGGACAAAGCCGCCAACCCGAACACCGACTTCCTATCGACGCAGATCGGTGCCGACGCCGTCGGCGTCATCGTCACGAAGAAGGTCGCCGACGCCGGAGTCAAGAACCTCACCGCCGCGCAGGTACGCGACCTGTTCGAGGGAAAGATCACCAACTGGTCGGAACTCGGCGGCCCGGATCTCGACGTCTTCGTCTACGACAAGGAGCCGGGGCGAGGAACACGGGAAGTCCTCGACAAGTACATCTACGGAGACGAGAAGGCTCCGCCGCCCCCGAAGTCCGGCAACTTCGCCATCGTCGGCGGCAACCTCGAAACCCGTAACAAGCTGGAGTCCACCCCCGGCGCCGTGGCACCGCTGTCCACCAGCTTCGTCGAAGGACGCGACGGCCTGGCCGCGGTGACACTGGACGGCATCGAGGCGTCTCCGGAGAACATCGCCTCCGGCAAGTACCCCATGTCACGGCCGCTGTATCTGCTCACCGACGGCAAGCCCGAGGGATCCGCCAAGAAGTTCATCGACTATGTGCTGACCGCCAAGGGCCAGAAGTTGATGACCAAGCACGGCTACCTGACCCTCAAGGAAATCGGGAAGTAGCCGATGACCACCGGAACCCTTACCCGTCCGCCCGTCGCACCTGACGCCGGCAGCCGCCCACGCCCGTCCAAATGGATCTGGACCTGGCTGTATGCCGGGGCGTTCGTCGTGGCGGCTCTGCTTCTGACCGTCGTCGGCTATCTCGCCGCAGGAGTCGCCAGTGGACGTGTCGACTGGCCGGAGCTGCTGACCGAGTCCGCGTGGAGCCCGCCCAACTCGGTGTACGGCGGCCTGGCGATGATCTACGGCACGGCGGTGGTGTGTGCGCTCGCCCTCGCCATCGCCGTCCCCATCAGCTGGGGGGCGGCCGTCGCGCTGTCGGAATACCTTCCGCCCCGCCTGTCCCGACCCCTGCGCATGTGTGTGGAGTTGCTCGCCGCCGTACCGTCCATCGTCTACGGGCTCATCGGCATCATGGTGATCCGCCCGGTCATCGCGAAGATCGCCGATGTACCCGGCGGAGACAGTCTCGCGGCAGCCGGCATCGTCCTCGCGGTCATGATCACTCCGACGATCGTGGCAGTGAGCGTCGACTCACTCGCCGCGGTACCGGACCGGGTCCGGGAGGCCGCCTACTCGCTCGGTCTGACTCGCCGGGAAGTGGTGCGCTCGGCAGTCCTGCCGCTGGCGCGGTCCGGCATGCGAGCGGCTGTTCTCCTCGGTCTGGCCCGGGCTCTGGGCGAGGCCATCGCCGTGTTCCTGGTCGTGGGAAGGGCGGACGGCCGACTGCCCACCAGCTTCGGCGAGTTCCTCGACTCACTGAGCCATCCAGGACAGACGCTCACGACGAAGCTCGCCGGCCCCGAGCCCGTGCTGGCGGGAACGTCAGGTCCCTACTTCGCCGCGCTGTGCGGGCTCGGCCTCGTCCTCCTCGCGCTGGTGGCCGCTGCGACGGTCTGGGGAACCCGAGGGCGTAACCGCAAGGCGGCGACCGACCGCTCCCTCAAGTTCCGCGGCACTGCGCGGATGCGTCAGCAGCGGGACCGGCTCACCATGACGCTGCGACTGGCGGCCCTGCTTCTGCCCACCGCCCTTCTCGTCGGCATGCTCGCTCTGCTGGTGACGCGGGGAAGCTCCGCGTTCAATCCGTCCTTCTGGTTCACGTCCGCAACAGGCGCGGCCGGAGGGGGCGTGCGCGACCAGATCGTCGGCACCGTGCTGCTCATCGTCACCACGGGCATCCTGGCTCTGCCGCTCGGCTTCGGCGCGGGCATCCTGATCGGGGTCCACGCGTCCGAGCGCACGGCACGCGTGCTGCAGACCTTCACGGTCGTCCTCGGCGGGGCACCGACCATCCTGCTCGGCCTGGCAGGGTTCGTGATCCTGTGCACCACGATGGGCTGGGGCCGGTCCTGGCTGGCGGGTGCGATCGTGCTAGTTCCCGTCGTGGTTCCAGTGATCGCGCTGACCACCTCCGCCCGCGTCAGGAGCATCCCTGCCGAACTCACGGAGAGCGCCATGTCCCTGGGCCTGACGCGTGCGCAGTACGTCCGCTCCGTGGTCGTTCCCTACACCTGGCCAGCGACCACGACCGGCCTGCTCCTCGGTCTGGCCCGGGCCGCGGGCGAGACCGCGCCGCTGCTTTTCACGGCGACCGTCTTCTTCGGCGCGCCCACGGTGCCCAGCGGCATCGTGGAATCGCCGGTGCAGGCCCTGCCGACGCACATCTTCACGCTCTCCCAGGACTCGGGCGACCCCCAGGCCGTCACCCAGGCATGGGGAAGCGCCATGGTGCTCGTCCTGATCACCGCAGTACTTCTCAGCGCGGCGGTCGCGCTGCGTAACCGCTTCGAGGGGGAACGATGGACAACGTGATCACCGTGCGCGAACTACGCGTACGCAGCCGCGACAAGACCTTGGTCGGTCCGGTTTCGTTCGACGTCGGGCAGGGATCGACCACCGGGCTGTGCGGGCCCTCGGGCGCCGGCAAATCCACCATCCTGCGCGCCCTGGTGGAACTGCTCCCCAACGGGCTGACCCGGGACGGCGAACTGCAGGTGCTCGACCGGACGATCGCGCCCGGCAAGGGAGATGCCGACCTGCGGGCGAAGATCGTGCTCGTGCCCCAGATGCCGGTCGTCTTCGGAGGCAGCATCCTCGACAACGCCCTCTTCGGCCTGCGCCATGTGCTGCGCGCCTCCCAGGTCGTCCTCAAGGAGCGGGCGGAAAAGGCGCTGGAGGAGGCCGGGCTGTGGAAGGAGGTGGCCGACCGCCTCGACTCACCCGCACAGAACCTGTCCGCCGGTCAGCGCCAGCGCCTGTGCCTGGCCCGCGCCCTGGCCCTGGAACCGGCCGGACTGCTGCTCGACGAGCCCACCAGCGCACTCGACGAGCGCAGCAGGGACAAGGTCGAACAGTCCATCGCGGCGCTGCACGGTCGCAGGGCGGTGCTCCTCGTCTCCCACGATCCGTCGCAGGTGGAGCGCCTGTGCGACACGACCGTGAATCTGGACCAGGCCGTGACGACCTCCACTGCCGCTGCCGTGGGCTGATCAACCGGCATCGCGGCGAAGGCTCCGCGATGCCCGTGCCTCACCGGCCCGACCCGGTCTCCGGCTTCGTACCGCGACGTCCTGATCGCAGCGGTACGGAGCCGGTGGCTGTCGTGATCTCTTGGGAAGTCATTTCGCGCTAGCTTCGGAAGTCGTTCGGTGACGCATGTAAAGGTCAATAGCGATGAGATTTGATGTCGCACGGACGACTGAAGTGCAAGTGCGAGCCCGTGATGCAGCCGCCATCAGCCGTGTCGGGCTAGTTTGACCGCGGACACAAGCAGGATTACGGCCAGCGCGGGGATGAGAACCACGTCCGGGAACACGCCGAGCAGCAGTCCGCCGAGTACCGCGCCTACGATCGATCCGGCGACCATAACCAGAGCAAAGCGGCGGTTGGCGCTCAGTACCACGAAGCTGTCGTCCCGGCTGTAGCGGGCGAAAGCGACCAGCATCGTCGGCAGCGACACCAGCAGGGAGAGGCTTCCGGCGGTTTTGATGTCCTGTCCGAACAGCAGCACGATTGTGGGGATCAGCAGCTCGCCGCCGGCCACTCCCATGATGGCCGCAACCACACCGATGCCGAAACCGGCCCCCACCCCGAGCGGCACCTGCGCCCCCAGCCGCAGGTCCAGCGTCCCCAACGTGGAGAAGTGCGTGAACAGCAGGGCCCCGGCCATCAACACCATCAACGCGGCCAGCACCTTGTACAAGGTGGAGGAGCGCATCCGCACCGCCCACGAGGCTCCGGCCCAGGCGCCCAGCAGGCTCCCAGCAAGCAGGTTGACCGCAACCGCCCAGTGCGCGGCCAGCGCGGAGGCGGACACGGCCGTCAGGCGGGCGGGCAGCGCGGTCAGAACCACGACCAAGCTCATCGCCTTGTTCAGGATGACAGCTGAGAGAGCAGCGAATCCGAACAAGCTGATCAGCAGCGGGAGGCGGAACTCCGCGCCGCCCAACCCGATCATCCCGCCCAGCACGCCGATGGCGGCCCCCTCACCGAACACCACAGGCATCGAGTGCGCCGCGCGCAAGGCAGTAAGAGCTTGGTCGGTGCTCATGCCAGGCATCCTCGCTCATCACAGGCCCCACCCGCTACGTTGGGTCACCCTTCGTGGCAGCCCTCATCAGGACCGGCACACGTCACGCCTCCACCGCAAGCCTTCGACTGATATCGGAGCAAGCTGACGCTGCGAGCCCAAATCAAGCAGCGACTTCCGCTGCCTCCGCGAAACGACTCCCCACCTCTCATGTGCGTAGCCAAAGCCGGAGAACGTGATCTCTCGCAGGTGACCGTCAGACGTTGACCTGGCTGCGCTGATGCAGGATCTGCATCAGCGCAGAGCGCACCCCTTCTCCCAGCCTGTAGTAGATGAGCCGGCCATCGCGTCGGCTCTCGATCAGGCCGATGCATCGCAGCCGTTTCAGGTGATGGCTGACGGTCGCCAGAGACACACCGACGTCCGCCAGTTCATGCACGGCGACCTCGGCCCCGGACTGTTCCGCCAACTGCATCAGGAGTTGCAGGCGGACAGGGTCCCCGAGGGTTTTGAACACGTTGGACCACCAGACCATGTCGGCCGCGCTCAGCTCCAGGCACGAACCGTCACAGGCGAACGCAGTCCCTTTCTGACACATGACGTCTCCCTCCCAGCGTCCCTTCTGGGATACGCACCGGTCGGTATGCCCCTACGCCCCGGCCGGTGAATCTGACCGACACCTCCACTACGGCCGCCGGAGCCTACCGGTTCAGGCGGTCTGTGACAGCAGCCCCGCCATCGCCGACAACACGCCGGGCGCGACGCTGTAGTACACCCAGCTGGCGCGGCGCTCCGATTCGAGAAGCCCGGCTTCTCGCAGCTTCCGCAGGTGGTGGCTGACAGTGGGCTGAGAGACTCCGACGTCCTGGATGTCGCAGACGCAGGCTTCTCCGCCCGGCCGGGCGGCGATCTTCGAGAACAGCCGCAGCCGGACGGGGTCGGACAGCGCCTTGAACATGACGGCGATCTTCTCCGAGTCGGCAGCGGACAGCTCTTCCCTCCCCAGCGGCTGGCAGCACCAGCTCAAGGTGGCGTTCAGGTCGGTGGAGCCCAGAGCCAGATTAGACATACCTCTATGTTGACAGTCATCAAATCATTTGCCAAGCAGGAAACGGAAGCCCCCGGAGCCCACTCGGGCACGGATTCGATGAACTTCTATGTTGACGCACATCGATCCTAGGGGCATGCTGGGCGGCATCGACAAACATCGAATCCGAGGAGTCGTCGCCATCATGTCCGCTGCCCCTGGTCTGCCTGTAGTTGTCATCGGCGCCGGCCCCATCGGCCTGGCCGCCGCAGCCCACCTGTCCGACCGGGGCCTGCGTCCTCTGGTTCTCGAAGCCGGGCCCGCTGCGGGCACCGCCGTGCGCGAATGGGCACACGTCCGGCTCTTCTCCACCTGGGGAGAGGTCGTCGACCCGGCGGCCGAGAAGCTCCTGTCGCCGACCGGCTGGAGCAAGCCCGACGCCGACACCTACCCCAGCGGTGGTGACTGGGCCGAGCGCTACCTGCAGCCGCTCGCGGACGTTCTCGGTGATCACGTCCGCTACGGCGCCCGTGTCACCGGCGTCTCGAAGGCCGGCCGCGACCGCGTCGTGGACACCGACCGGGACACGCAGCCCTTCGTCGTGCACGTCCAGTACGCCGACGACCGGGAAGAGCGGATCCTCGCCGCCGCCATCATCGACGCTTCCGGCACCTGGGCCCTGGCCGCCCCCGCCGGCGGCAGCGGGCTGCCCGCCCTCGGCGAGCGCGCGGCGGCCGAGCGCGTCAGCTACCGCGTCCCCGACCTCACGGACCCGGCCGTACGCGCCCGCTACGCGGGCAAGCGCATCGCCGTCATCGGTTCGGGCGCCTCCGCGTTCACCGCTCTCTCCTCGCTGGCCGAGCTGGCGCAGTCCAAGGACGGTACGGACACGAAGGCGGTATGGGTGCTGCGTCGCGGCATCTCCGGCTCCACCTTCGGCGGCGGAGAAGCCGACGAACTGCCCGCGCGCGGCGCTCTCGGCCTGGCGGCCAAGGCCGCCGTCGACAACGGCCACGCCGAGGCGGTCACCGGCTTCCGTACCGAGACCGTCGAAAGCGGCGCCGAAGGCCGCCTGGTCCTGGTCGCCGAGGACGGGCGGCGGCTGCAGGCAGTGGACGAGGTCATTGTCCTGACCGGGTTCCGCCCGGACCTGTCCTTCCTGTCCGAGGTGCGCCTGCGTCTGGACGAGCGCCTGCAGGCACCGGTGGAACTCGCCCCGCTGATCGACCCCAACCAGCACTCCTGCGGCACCGTCTACCCGCACGGCCATCGTGAACTCTCCCACCCGGACGCCGGTGTCTACCTCGTCGGCATGAAGAGCTACGGCCGCGCTCCCACCTTCCTGGCGATGACCGGCTACGAGCAGGTCCGCTCCGTGGCGGCCTCCCTGGCGGGCGACACCGAGGCAGCCGACCGTGTGGAACTGGTCCTGCCGGAGACCGGCGTGTGCGGGGGCTCCGGGCTGTTCGACACGGCCGACGCCTCCCCGGCCGCGACGGAAGGCTGCTGCGCCCCGGCCCCCGTTGTCTCTCAGCCGGTCGAACTCAACACCGTCTCCCCGGCCTCGGCAAGCACGTCCGGCGGCTGCTGCAGCTCCTGAACATCGCCGCCCGCCGCCGTCACGGCCGCGGGCTTCACGCGCCATCGAACCGACAGGAGGAACGCCCCATGTCCCGGATGCAACTCGCGCTGCGAGTGCCCGACCTGCAGGCCGCGATCACCTTCTACAGCAAGCTGTTCGGCACCGAGCCGGCCAAGCTGCGGGATGGCTACGCCAACTTCGCGATCACCGAGCCCGCGCTCAAGCTCGTCCTCATCGAAGGGACGGCGGGCGAGGACACCCGCCTGGACCATCTCGGCATCGAAGTAGCGTCCACCGAGGACGTCCAGGCGGCCACCGCCCGGTTGGACGAGGCAGGGCTGGCCACCACCGAGGAGAAGGACACCGCCTGCTGTTACGCCCTTCAGGACAAGGTCTGGGTGCGCGGTCCCGGCCAGGAGCCGTGGGAGGTCTACGTGGTCAAGGCCGACGCCGACACCCTGGCCAAGCAGGCCGGAAGCACCTGCTGCACCCCTGCGGGCGCCGCCCGGCCCGAACAGCAGCCCCACGTGGAAAGTTGCTGCTGACCGACTCATGAGCGACCTCTCTGTGGCCACCGCGGCCGCCGTCACCGATCAACCGACGCGGCCGCGGGCGGCCCTCCCCGCCCTGTGCCTGACCCAGATCACCAGCTGGGGCATCGTCTATTACGCCTTTCCCGTCCTCAATCCGCAGATCACCACTGCCACCGGCTGGAGCGCGGCCACGACCACGGCCGCGTTCTCCGCCGCCCTCCTCGTCTCCGCCCTGGCCGGTATCCGCATCGGCCGCATCCTGGACGCCCATGGCCCCCGCACGGTCATGACCGCCGGCTCCGTCATCGGCACGGCCAGCCTGGTCGTCATCGCCACCGCACCCAACTTGATCCTCTTCACGGTCGGTTGGCTGCTGGCCGGTCTCGCCATGGCGTCCACCTTCTACCAGCCCGCTTTCGCCGCACTCACCCGCTGGTGGGCCCCGAACCACATACGCGCCCTGACCACCGTCACTCTCGCCGGCGGTCTGGCCTCCACCGTCTTCGCACCTCTGACCGCCCAGTTGTCCGGCCACTTCGACTGGCGGGACACGTACCTGATCCTGGCCGCCGTCCTGGCCGCCGTGACCATCCCCGCCCACGCCTTCGCCCTACGGGGCCCGTGGCCTCCCGCGCCGCCCCCGGCCCCGACCGGCGTCCCGGCCACACCGGGCGCCATCACCCGCAGCCGTCCCTTCCTGCTCCTTGCCGCCGCTCTGACCCTCTCGGCGTTCGCGATGTACGCCGTGGTCGTCACCCTCGTCCCCCTGCTGCTCAACCGCGGCTACACCGCGACCCAGGCGGCCTGGGCCCTGGGCCTCGGCGGGGCCGGACAGACTCTCGGCCGCACCCTCTATGCCGCCCTGGCCCGTCGCAGCTCACCGGCCCTGCGTGCCGCTGTCCTCATCGGCCTGGGAGGAGTGACCACCGCCGCCTTCGCGCTTGTCCCCGGTCCGTACTCACTGCTGGCAGTCCTGGCCGTCGTCGCCGGAACCGTCCGCGGCAACCTGACCCTGCTGCAGGCCACCGCCGTCACCGACCGGTGGGGCGCCAACCGCTACGGCCGCCTGTCCGGCATCCTTGCCGCCCCCATGACGACCGCCTCAGCACTCGCCCCCTTCGCCGGCACCGCCCTGGCCGTACCGCTGGGCGGCTACCCCCACCTGTTCGTCGTCCTGTCTCTGGTGTCGGCCGCAGCCGCACTCATCGCCTGGCACACCACCCCCACCGGCCGGACAGCCTGACAGCCTGGAACCGCGCCCAACAGCCGACCAATCCTGGCCAAATGGCCGACAAATCACTGCCGAACGCACAGTGCGACCATTTTCGGTCGTGCCAAAGCGATCACTCAGCGCTTATGGTCGGTACGTGGCTGTCATAGATCTGGAGATGTCGGAGGACGGGTTCCTCGAAGGCGGTTCGTGCGGGCCGGGGTTGAACTGCAAACCCCTGAGCCGCTCCGAGGCCGAACAGTTGTCGACGATGCTGCGAACCATCGCCGACCCCACCCGTCTACAGCTGTTCCGACTACTGGAGCAGGCCCCGAACGGTGAAGCCTGTGTCTGCGACCTGGCCGACAGTCTGGAACTGCGCCAGTCGACCGTCAGCCACCATCTGAAAATCATGACCGAGGCTGGGCTCCTGGACCGCGAACGGCGCGGCACCTGGGCCTGGTTCTCCGTCAACCACGACGGACTGCAGCGAATTCGGTCCATCCTGGACCCGGTTCCCCGGGCCTCACCCGAGTGACGACATGCCGACGAGCCCGGCGATTTCACCAGCCGCGTCGCGTGCCGGCCGCCCGGCCCCGATGAGCGTCGCGGAGGCAGGACCCGTCCAGTCGCCGTAGCCGAGAAGGTGCAGTCGAGGCTCCTCCAGGCATCGAGTTCCCTGGGTGGCGATGTGACCGCGCGGGCTACGCAGGCCCAGGGGTGACAGGTGCGAGAGGGCGGGGCGGAAGCCGGTGCACCAGATCACCCGGTCGGCAGGCGCCCTCGTACCGTCGGCCCAGACGGCGCCGTCGCGGTCGAGGCGTGCGAACATGGGCGACGTTTTCAGCAGCCCGGCATCCCGCGCTGCCCGCACGGGCGGTACGGCGACGATGTCACCCAGTGCGGCGACGCCTCCGGAGTCGGTGCGGCCTTCGTCGAGTGCGCGGCGGCGGGCTGTGGCCGCGTCGAACAGAGCCCGGCCGTCGATGTCGTCGGCGAGAAAACGGGGCGGGCGCTGGGTCACCCAGGTCAGTTCTGTGTCGTACGCCAGGTCGGCGGCGATCTGTGCACCCGAGTTGCCGCCACCGACGACGATCACCACCTGTGTGTGCTGCTCGCTCATGACGAGGTGAAAATGGAGTCGGCCGTCTGCGGGCAGCACTCCGCATGAGCACGGTGGGCCGCGGCGCAGACACCGCACAGCAGTCGGCGTACCGGCGGCTCGGTGGCCACCGGATAGGAGATCGGCTTCGTACAGGTCAGGAACTGTTCGGACACTTCGCAGTGGTCAGGGCAGACGGCGGCTCCACACTGGGCGCAGACGCCGACGGCCGTGACCTGTGCCCCGATGCCGGAGCATTCCAGACAGTGCATCAGCTCTCCCGCGAAGCAGCCGTCAGCTGTCGGTCGGCGCTGAACTTCCGTCGCCAGGCCAGGGAGACGTACACGAGGGCGACCAGAACCGGCACTTCGATGAGCGGGCCGACGACGCCCGACAAGGCCTGTCCTGAGGTGACACCGAAGGTGGCGATGGCGACCGCGATCGCCAACTCGAAGTTGTTGCCGGCAGCCGTGAAGGCGAGCGTCGCCGTGCGGTCGTACGCCAGGCCGATCACCTTGCCGAGGGCGAAGGTGCCGAACCACATGACCGCGAAGTACACGAGCAGCGGCAGCGCGATACGGACCACGTCCAGCGGCTGGGAGGTGATCGTCTTTCCCTGCAGGGCGAAGAGGATGACGATCGTGAAGAGCAGGCCGTACAGGGCCCAGGGGCCGATCTTCGGGAGGAAGTTGGACTCGTACCTCTCGCGGCCGAGTTTCTTCTCGCCGATCCGGCGGGTCAGGAACCCGGCCAGGAGCGGAACGCCGAGGAAGATGACGACGTTCAGGGCGATCTTCCACATGGAGATGTCGAGGTGCTCGCCGTCGCCCAGGCCGAGCCAGCCGGGCAGCAGGTCGAGGTAGAACCAGCCGAGCAGGCCGAACGCCAGGACCTGGAAGACCGAGTTGAGCGCGACCAGGACGGCGGCGGCTTCGCGGTCGCCGCAGGCGAGGTCGTTCCAGATGATGACCATGGCGATGCAGCGGGCGAGCCCGACGATGATCAGGCCGGTGCGGTACTCGGGCAGGTCCGGCAGGAAGATCCAGGCCAGCGCGAACATGATCGCGGGGCCGACGATCCAGTTGATGACCAGCGACGCGGCCATGAGCCTGCGGTCGCCGGTGACGGCGTCGAGCTTGTCGTAGCGAACCTTGGCCAGGACCGGATACATCATGATCAGCAGGCCGACGGCGATGGGCAGCGAGATGCCGCCGATCTCGACCTTGGCGAGAGCGTCGTTCAGTCCGGGGATGAGCCTGCCCAGGCCCAGACCGAGGGCCATGGCGGCGAGGATCCAGACGGCGAGAAAGCGGTCGAGCGTCGAGAGCTTCGCGACGACCGAGGGGTCCTCGGTCGTGGTCGCGGGTGCTTCGGTGGGGGTCACGGACAGGCCCTCTTGTTGTCGGCGGCGCTGCGAGCGGACGCGGCCAGGTCGGCGAACTGGCCGGCGAGCCGGTCGATCACGTCCGGGCGGAGCTTGTAGTAGGTGAACCGCCCGCACGGCTCGGTCTCGACGACCCCCGTCTCGCGCAGCACCCTGAGGTGGTTGGAGAGGTTGGTCTGCTTGGCACCGGTCTCCTCCACCAGGTGGGTGGTGCACAGCGTTTCGCGGGCGAGCAGGGTCACGATGTGGAGTCTGAGCGGGTCGGCTAAAACACGGATCAGATCAGTGTCGACTGATGTCAGCATGCACTGATACTGTCACATCAGTCGGGACTGATACCAGTCCGGGCTGACCTTTGGGCCCGCCAGCAGCACCCACTGGGCCCATGACCCGTAGAAGGGGGTCACCAATGAACGCATCCCCACCCCCGGTTTTCCCCGATCAGCGCCTTGCAGCAGGCGTGTCCCGGCTCGCGTCGCGTTACCGCGGCCAGTTCTCGGCAGAGACCATCCAGCGAGTCGTCATCGACTCCTACGACCGTCTCGCCCAGCCCGCCCGCGTCCGCGGTCACCTCGTCGTGCTCGCCGAGCGCCTCGCCACCGAGCGTCTTGACGCTCTCGCCCACGTCGAGGAACAGCCCGACGTCGGACTGCCCCGAGTGCTGTTCGTCTGCGCTCACAACGCCGGCCGCTCCCAGATGGCGGCCGCCCTTCTCGCCCATCGCGCGGCCGGGCAGGTGGTCGTCTCCTCCGCCGGCACGCACCCGGCCTCCGACGTCGAACCGGCCGTCGTCCAGGTGCTGACCGAGGCCGGCCTGAATCTCGGCGACGCGTTCCCCAAGCCGCTCACCGAGGAGGTCGTCCAGGCCGCCGACGTCGTCATCACCATGGGCTGCGGCGACGCCTGCCCGGTCGTACCGGGCCGCCGCTACCTCGACTGGCCCATCAGCGACCCCGAGGGCGCACCGATCACTGTCGTACGCGATATCCGCGACGAGATAGACGCCCGCATCACCGACTTGCTCGATTCCCTGCCGCACGCCTGACGGGCCGGCCGCTCCACCAACGCTCCACCTGATCCACCTCGTGAAGGAAGAACCGATGTCCCCGACTCCACTCGCCTCCGTGCTGTTCGTCTGTGTCCACAACGCGGGGCGATCACAGATGGCCGCCGGATTCCTCAACCACCTCGCGGGCGACCGGGTCGAGGTCCGCTCCGCTGGTTCGATCCCGGGCAACCAGGTCAACCCGGCCGCCGTCGAGGCCATGAACGAGGTCGGCGTCGACATCTCCGACCAGAGGCCAAAGATCCTCACCACCGAGGCCGTGCAGGCGTCCGACTACGTCATCACGATGGGCTGCGGGGACGCCTGCCCGATCTTCCCCGGCAAGAGGTACCTGGACTGGGACCTGGAAGACCCGGCCGGCAAGGGCGTCGAGTCCGTACGCCCCATCCGTGACGAGATCAGGGCGCGCATCGAGGCCCTGATCGCCGAGATCGACGCCAAGCGGGAGGTCTGAACACCGTGACCGCGAAGGACGGCATACGCGAGGTCATCGTCATCGGCTCCGGCCCTGCCGGATACACAGCGGCCCTCTACACCGCTCGCGCCGAACTCAAGCCGCTCGTCTTCGGCGGCGCCATCTTCGTCGGCGGCTCTTTGACCACGACCACCGAGGTCGAGAACTTCCCTGGCTTTCCCGAGGGGGTCGACGGCCCCCTCCTCATGGACAACATGCGGGCCCAGGCTGAGAGATTCGGCGCAGAGATGATCGACGACGACATCGTCGAGGTCGACCTGACCGGGTACATCAAGACCGTTACCGACACCGCGGGAACCATTTATCGGGCCAGAGCTGTCATCGTCGCCACAGGGTCGGGCTACCGCAAGCTCGGTCTACCGAAGGAGGACGAGCTGTCGGGCCGGGGCGTGTCATGGTGCGCGACGTGCGACGGCTTCTTCTTTCGCGACCGCGACATCGTGGTCGTCGGCGGAGGCGACACGGCCATGGAAGAGGCCACCTTCCTGACCCGCTTCGCCAGGTCGGTGACCGTCGTGCACCGCCGTTCCGCTCTGCGCGCCTCCCAGGTCATGCAGAACCGCGCCTTCTCCGACGACAAGATCGCCTTCGCCTTCGACAGCGAGGTCGCCGAACTCCACGAGGAGAACGGCAAACTGTCGGCCATCACACTGCGCGACACCCAGACCGGAGCCACGCGCCAACTGGCCGCGACCGGTCTGTTCATCGCGATCGGGCACGACCCGCGCACCGAACTCTTCCAGGGGCAGCTGGACCTCGACCCGTCGGGATACCTGACGGTCGAGTCACCGTCGACACGCACGAACGTCCCGGGCGTCTTCGGCGCCGGCGACGTCGTCGACCACACCTACCGCCAGGCCATCACCGCAGCCGGCTCCGGCTGCGCCGCCGCCCTGGACGCCGAGCGGTATCTGGCCGCCCTGGCCGACGCCTCTCTGGCGGCCGGGTCCCTCACGGTCGCCTGACGCAACCCGCCCCACCGAATACAAGGAGGCTCACATGGCCCTCAAGAATGTCACCGACGATTCCTTCGAACAGGACGTCCTCAAGAGCGACAAGCCCGTCCTCGTCGATTTCTGGGCGCCCTGGTGCGGTCCGTGCCGTCAGATCGCCCCGTCCCTGGAGGCGATAGCAGCCGAGCACGGCGACGCGATCGAGATCGTCAAGCTGAACATCGACGAGAACCCGGCGACCGCGGAGAAGTACGGCGTGATGTCCATTCCGACGATGAACGTCTACCGGGGCGGCGAGGTCGTGCAGACGATCGTCGGCGCGAAGCCGAAGGCCGCGCTCGAACGCGAGTTGGCCGCCCACCTCGGCTGAGGAAGAGCCAGCAGGGGATCGCTTCCACGCGCAACCCGATCGTCCCGAACGAGCGCTTCGGACTCTGCGCCCTCCCGAACCGCAACACCGCCGACCAGGGCCTCGATTTCCAGACGCAGAGATTGCCGATGTTCTGGTACGCACGGCGAAGGCGGCGATCTGGTTGAACGCCCGGCACCCCAGGGTGTCGTGGCCGCTGTGGAACCACCAGGCGATCGCGGGACTGCCATCGGGAAAACCGAGCTCCAGAAGCGGGTTGGCAGTCACGGTCTGGAGGTACTTGGTGCCAGGCCTGTAGTCGCTGGCGTCCTACGGCGTGGACCGCCGCACGCGGACACAAGGACCTTG
This sequence comes from Streptomyces sp. NPDC060205, assembly GCF_042728395.1. NCBI lineage: Bacteria > Bacillati > Actinomycetota > Actinomycetes > Kitasatosporales > Streptomycetaceae > Streptomyces > Streptomyces sp. NPDC060205. The sequence goes on along the minus strand of NZ_JBHWZP010000095.1, from coordinate 5,375 downwards.
TGGAGGATCCGGCCAGGCTCCGGCTGCTCTCGCCGACACACGAAGGCGGCCAGGCCTGCGTGGGCGACCTCTCCGGTGTCTGCGTCTGCCGATTGAAGCCTCCACCATCGGAATAGGCTGAAGGAGGCGGGCTGCTCGCCTTCGAGCGCTGTGGCATCTGGGGCTGAGCCGCCCGGAAAGGCCGGTGAGTCCGATGAGTACGTCGCCGCTGGACCGTCAGGCGATCCACGAGGAGCTGGAGCAGGCGCGTATGACGTTTCACCAGCTCCTCGACGGCGCGTGCGATGCCGACTTACGCCGGCCCACCGAAGGCACCCGGTGGACCAACGAGCAGCTGTTGTTCCACATGTTGTTCGGCTACATCCTCATCCGGCCGCTGCTGCTCCTGCTGCGGATCTTCGGCCGACTACCGCGCGGCGTCGGACGGAGCTTCGCCGGGCTCCTCAACGCCGGAACCAAACCCTTCGACGTCGTGAACTACCTCGGCCCCGTGGGTGGCGCGAGAGTCCTGGGTCGGCGCCGCATGGGAACTGCGTTCGATCGCGTAATCGCGTTCCTGCACCACCGGCTCGACGCCGAGCGGGAGGGCGACTTCGCACTGGCCATGTCCTATCCCGCCCGCTGGGATCCGTTCTTCTACGACGTCATGACCGTCGGGGACCTCTACCGCTATCCGCTCCGGCACTTCGAATTCCATCGCCGGCAGCTCACCCTGACCGACGACGATCGTTGATCGAGGAAAGGCTTCAGCCCTACGGTCACCCAGCCGCTGCGGCCAGAAACGCGCGGACAGGTGCGACGGGCCGGGGCTGAACGTTGCGTGCAGGAGAGCCATCAGGGCGAGCAGCACGACAGCACCCAGGCCGCCGAGGGCTGCCCGGGCCTGGCCGTGCTGGATGTGCCGTGCCGCATCTGGATCTCCTGGTGTGCTCCTGCTACGTCCGAGACTTCCTGGGACCAGCGCGGCCTGCAGGCCCTCCGCCCGCGACGGGCTGGTCCGACGTTCGCTGGTAATCCGGAAGTCAGGCAGCGGGAAGCGCGGCGGCAGCAGCAGCGATCTTGGCGGCGACGGCGTCGAGCGACGACTCCTTCGTGCTCAGCCCGGAGTGCGACGCGAGCATGGGGCTGACGTCATAGAGCTCGTCGAAGGTCACCCCGTGCGTCACAGGCACGACGCGGTTGGTGCCGAGCAGGACGGCGAGCTCCTTCTCGGCGATCCCCTCGTTCTTGATGCTTTCAAGCAGGGCTGGCGTGACCAGCACGATGCCGATCCGGGAGTTACGAAGCCCCTTGTCGATCTCCCGCATCTGCAACGAGCCCAGCGGGAGGTCTTCCTCGCTGAACCACACCGTCGCACCGCTCGTCTTCAGGTGACCGTAGAGCTCCTTCGCGCTGCCCTCGCGGTCGTTCCAGGCGTGACAGAGGAAGAGGTCTCGCTTGTCCGGGTGTACCTGTGCCTGTACCGCAGCCTTGTCGGCGTAGGGCTCGACCGCCCGCCACTCGGTCGGGGTGTACGACACCGTCCTGCCGGACCTGGTGCGCCGCAAGGTGCCGCCGCCATACGACCCGCCAGACGACCGACCGCCACCGCCGCTACCGCCGTAGGAGGGTCCGGACGAATACGACGGGGTGTGCGACCCCCGTCCCCAGCTGCTGCACGCTGGGCAGTTCGCGGCCCCACTCGCGGTGCGGTGGCCTCGGGAGGGTGCTGTGCATTGCGCCATGCGCCCATGCTAGAGCGAACCTCCGACGCAGTGTCGTGGTTTGTTGAACGGCCGACAGCAGCACGTTCGGGGCCGTCGCGGGCGTGGTTCGTCGGTGGTGCGACGTACGCTCTTTGCCCAACGAGGAAGGACGCAGGATGACGGATCCCACGCTCGACCAGATCGCCGCCGCGCAGGCCGACGCGCGCAACATGATGAAAACGACGCTCGGCTCCGACGGACCGACGTCGGGCACCAGCACGATCATCGAGCGCTACCTGGTGCGGTTACCGCTCGGAAACGGTTCAAAAGGAGTGGGGGTCGAGCTGGAAGCCGTGCGGCAGCCAGGCACCGCCTTGCAGGATCTGATCCTCTGCATCGGCGGGCGTCGGTGAAGGATGGCGGCTTGTCGGCATCAAGCCTCAGTTTACCGGTGGTCTCACGCAGTGCGCCGCGCCGACACTGGTCGCATGACCACGATGACGCTCAAGTCCCGTCCCCTGGGCAGGTAGCGGTGGCCTCCCGGATCCAGCGCTCGCACAAGCGGCGGAGGCTGTCGTTGACCGTGCAGGGAAGCGAGCAGCCCAGTCGGCACTTCATGACCGTCACACTGGGCGGCGAGGACGTCCGGCACCTTCAGCGATCAGGCTTTGACCAGGCCGGACGTCTGTTCTTCGCCGACCCCGACGACGACGCCACCGAGGTGTTCCTGCCCAGCAGCGAGCGGTGGCTTCTCCAACTCACGCAGCAGGGCGGCAAACATCGTCCGCGGGTGAGGACCTACTCGATCCGGCGGTTGCGGCCCGAGCGCAGCCGGTCCGGGCACCCGATGGGCGCGCGCCGCCGAGCCCGGCACAGGGTCGCGTTCCTCGACGAGGAACACAGCTACCTGGTCCCTGGTGTCGAAGTGCCGTGTGGCCGTCGGCGAGGACACGTCCGCGAACCGACCCGATGCCCCCCGATGCCCTCGGCTCGGCCCGTGAGCCGGCCGCCCGGCCCGCCGAGCGCCCCGTCCAGGGATCGCCCACCAGCACCGCCGGAACGCCTCACGCCCCGGCGCCACCATGTTGGCCCGTACACGGATAGCGGGGGCGTTCCGGTCAGGCCCCGGCGCCGCCGTCAACCGGCAGGATCGCGCCGGTCACCATGGAGGCGCGGTCACTGAGCAGCCAGGCCCCCGCTTCAGCGACCTCACGGGGCTCAGCCATGCGGCCGAGCGGGGTGGATGCCTCGATGCGCTCGACGATACCGGGCGTGGCGGCTTCCCAGGCGTCGATCATCTCGGTGGCGGTGCCGCCGGGGGTGATGCCGTTCACCCGGATCCCGGCAGGAGCCCAGTTGACCGCGGCCGTCTCGGTGAGGCTGTTGAGGGCACGCTTCATCGCCCCGTACGCGGGCAGGGCCGGGTTCGCACGGCGGCTGCCGATGCTGGAGGTGTTGACGATGGCCCCGCCGCCGCCCTGGCGCATGAGCGTGGCCTCGGCGTTCATGGCGGTCCAGTGCGCGCGGAAGTTCACCGTGAACTGCTCGTCGATGTCCGCGTCCGTGGTGCTGTCGACCGGGCCGGGCTGCTGCTGGCCGGCGGCGCCGTTGTTGAACGCGCCGTCGAGCCGTCCGTGGCGTTCCCCGACGCGGTCGATGGCGGCACGGATGCTCGCGCGGTCGGCGAGGTCAAGGGTGACGGCGTCGGCGACGCCGCCGTCCGCGCGGATCTCGGCGACGAGGCGATCGAGGGCGTCGGCGCTCCGGGCGGCGAGCACGACCTTCGCGCCCTCCCGTGCGAAGAGCCGGGCCGCGGCAGCGCCGATGCCGCGGCTGGCGCCGGTGATGAACACGACCTTGTCGTTCAGCAGGCCGATGGGGGTGTGGGTGGTGTCCTTGGTCATGCCGGAAGTGTTCGCCGGTTCCGGAACCGGATGCAGGCACAAGTCGTACCAGGATGGCGCCCGGTCGGGCGCGCACACTCGGTGTATGGACAAACAAGAGCTGGGGGCCTTTCTGCGGAGCCGTCGCGAGCGGCTCCGGCCCCAGGACGTGGGTATGCCATCGGGTCCGCGGCGCCGGACACCGGGTCTGCGCCGCGAGGAGGTGGCGGTCCTCGCGCACATCTCCACGGAGTACTACGTCCGTCTCGAACAGGGCCGGGCCGCCTCACGTCCCTCGGCAGAGGTCCTCGCCGGCATCGCGGGCGCCCTGCTGCTCACCGACGCCGAATCCGATCATCTTCATGTCCTCGCCGGTACCGCGCCCAGCAACACGAGACGGCACCGGCGCGACGTCCGCCCGAGCATCCTCGCCCTGCTCGAACGGCTTCCCCAGACGGCAGGCTTCGTCCTGTCCGCCACGTTCGAGGTGCTCGCGTGGAACGACCTCGCTGCCGCCCTCATGGAGGACTTCGCCGAGCTCACGCCCAGGAACCGCAACCTCGCACGTCGGGCATTCCTCGGTCACCACTCCCCCGGCGTTCCGCCCTACGGCGTGCGGGACCTCACCGAGTTCCGGCACCAGGCCGTCATGAGCCTGCGCAGCACCCTTGCGCGCTATCCCGCCGACCCCGCGGTAACGGACCTGATCGACGAACTCCGCGAGGAAAGTGCTGAGTTCGCCGCGCTCTGGGACCGTCACGACGTGCTGGCCACACCCACCCTCACCAAGACGTTCCACCATCCCGCCGTCGGCAGGGTCACCGTCGACTGCGACTCCCTGGCCCTCACCGAACGCGACCAGCACCTGGTGCTCTACAGCGCACCGCACGGGTCCCCGAGCGCTGAGGCGCTGGCCCTCCTCAACGTCCTGGGAGCGTCGGCCATCGACTACCGAAGCCCCTGACATGACACCGTGAACCCCAGAGGGCACATCGCGCCCCAGCACGGTGGGATGCGCGCCTGAGCGGCCCCGGGCGGGGGGTGCCCGGGGCATGACGGACCGTCTCGCGCATCCGGGGGATCAGGCGGCCGTGATGCTGTGATGAGGTGCGGGTGCGGGAGACCGTCCGTGCCGGACCCGCAGAGGGCCAGACGACCATGCGGGTAAGGCGCCAACAACCCATGCATCCGCGAGACTTCAAAAACTTCGTCAGCCGACGGGCGAAAGTGCAAGGCTACGGTCTCGCCCCCAAGACGGCCGGACCAGGCTCACCAAGGACGCCAGCCTGTCAGAGAGCGCCATAATCGCCAGTGCGACGGGGAAGCACAGACCCCCGCCGACCCGTGGAAAGAACCTCGCCGACAAACTGCTGTGTCACCAACCCAAAGAAGAGGACCCCACGGGAAGTTGCGCTCGACCTGGCCCTGTCGATCAAGAATGTCACCTTGTTCGAGGAGATCGTGGCCGCGTTGCTGAAGTCCGAGAAGCAGTAAACCCCCGCTACGGCGCCAGCTCGTAGTCAACCGTCTCCAGCCCGCAACCCGCCGCGCGTTCGGCCAGCGCGCCACGCTCACGGTCATCGACGGCCAGCTGCCAGCGCAGCTTCGTCGCCCCCAGTCCGCGGTGTAGGTGCAGCGGGCGTCGGCGAGGGGCGGAGTCCAGTCGGCCGGGTCCTGGTCGGACTTCGATCGATTGGTGCGGGCGGTGACTGCGCCTAGTAGTGCTTCGTTAGGTCTGTTCGTTGCGGCTGATCAGGAACATGTTGGATGGGTGGACGCACTTGAAGTAGGCCGTCTGCGGGCGGCG
>NZ_JBHWZP010000094.1:6134-29715 GCF_042728395.1 Streptomyces sp. NPDC060205 | reverse complement strand
TCTCGGCGCCGGGCCCGTATGCGGCGTACCGCAGGTGTGTCTCGCAGGTGTGTGTCTGTCGGGTCAGAGAGTCGCCGCCGCCGAGGCGATCGCGGAGGAGAAGGTCGAGACCTCGCTGTAGACGCCGGGGGCGTTCGCGCGGGCGCAGCCTATGCCCCAGCTGACGATGCCGACCTGGATCCAGGCACCGGCGTTGTCCTTGCGGAACATCGGGCCGCCGGAGTCGCCCTGACAGGTGTCCACACCGCCGGCGGCGAAACCGGCGCAGATCTCGTCACTCGCGACGAGGCCGCTGTACCCGCTGTACGTGCGGCAGGTGGCGTCGCTGATGAACGGCACGCTCGCCTTGAGCATGTAGCGCTGCTGGGCGCCGCCCTCCGAGGCCGCACCCCAGCCGGCGACGGTGAAGGTGCCGGAGTTGTACGCCGTGGTGGTCGCGATCGGCAGCGTCGGCAGGTTGATGGGCGCGGCGAGCTTGATGAGCGCCCAGTCCTTGCCGTTGCCGTTGTAGCCGGGGGCCCGGTAGATCTTGGTGGACTTGACCTGGACCCGGCCGGTGGTGGACTGGAGGTCCACGACACCGGCGGTGGCGGTGATGCTCGTGTTGTTGCCGGTGGCGCCCACGCAGTGCGCGGCGGTGAGCACGATCTGCTGGGTGTAGAGCGCGCCGCCGCAGCCCATGGAGAGCCGGACCATGAAGGGGAACTCGCCCTGCGCGGCGCGGGTTCCGCCGACGACGGGCGCCGGAGCGGCCTGTGCGGAGGACAGGGGCTGGAGGCTGATGACCGCGAGGGCGGCGGCGCCCGCGACCGCGCATCTCTTGAGCGTCTTGAGGAGGTTCTTCAACGTGAGGCCTTCCGTGGGGGGTGGAAGTGACAGGCGCATGCCAAGTCCGGCGAAAGAAATCCCGTTGGTCTCGTCATGAGCCGGTCAATTTCTGTTGAAGGATTATGGGAACGCTGTGAGCACCGCCACAAGGGGTGAAAACCAGCCGTTCGTGTCCCGGCCGTCGTCAGGCGCGGTCCGGCAGGGCCAGCCACTCCTTCCACGACAGGTCCCGGCCGATGAACCGCGGCCTCTCGAAGGGCCAGGCCTCGGCGATCCACCGCGGCACGAAGGCGTCCAGGTCGCGCTCCAGCGGGGTTCCCGCGTGCGCGTCGACGACCCACCAGGAGATCTCGGCGTCCGCGCCGGCCTTCTCCGGCGGATCGATGTACACGCACCCGTACTCGGTGGTCTCCGCCGCGTCGAACAGCACGTAGTTGAAGGACTCGTGCGCCTCGATCTCGGCCGCGTGCCGTTCCAGGTCCGCCTTGTTGGCCTCGTACGTCATCGTGTCGGCGGGCCAGCCCCAGGCCTCCCCGAAGATCGACCACAGCCGGTCCCTGGAGCCCATCACCGCGGGGTAGTCGATCGCGGCGTCGTCGCCGGAGATCGGCCGCAGGTGTAGCCCTCCGGGCAGGGGGGTGCGGAGGGGGTGGGCGAAGTCGGGGGGCAGCCATGTCATGGCGGGAGGTTAACGCGCGGGTCGGCGGCGCCGCACGGGTATATCCGCGGCTACGTCCCCGGCTCTCCGTCACCGCTCAGGGGCTCCGCCCCCGAACCCCCGGTGCGCAGTTCCCCGCGCCCCTGGGGTGGTCGGGGGCGCGGCCCGTCCTTCGGCACGCAGCCCCCGCGTCTGCATGGGCCCGCACAGCCGAGCGCCCGCCTTCCGCTCACAAGGAGCAGGAGGGCGGGCGAGCTCGGTCACCCCCTCAGGGGCGCACCCCCAAGGGGCGCGGGGAACTGCGCAACGGGGGTCTAGGGGGCGCAGCCCCCAGGCGGTGACGGACGCGGGGCACTCTCTCAGGGGCGCGGGGAACTGCGCACCGGGGTCTAGGGGGCGCAGCCCCCAGGCGGTGACGGACGCGGCCGGGCGGGACCCGCATGTCCGGTCGCCCGGTGCCTCGATCAGCCGGCGTTCTTGATCGCCGAGATGTCGAACGTCAGCTTGATCTTGTCGGAGACAAGCACCCCACCGGTCTCCAGCGCCGCGTTCCACGTAAGACCCCACTGCGAGCGCAGGATCTCGGCCTTGCCCTCGAAGCCGACGCGCTCGTTGCCGAACGGGTCCTTCGCCGCGCCGTTGAACTCCAGGTCGATGGAGAGCGGCTTGGTGGTGCCGAGGATCGTCAGGTCACCGGTGATGCGGTAGTCGTCGCCGCCGAGCGCCTCGGCCGAGGTGGACCGGAAGGTCATCGTGGGGAACTCCTCCGTCTTGAAGAAGTCCGCGCTTTTCAGGTGGCCGTCACGGTCGTCGGAGCCGGTGCTGATGCTGTCCATCTTGACGTCGATGGTCGCGGTCGACAGCGACGGGTCGGCGCCGTCGAGGTGCAGGCTGCCGGTGAAGTCCTGGAAACCGCCCTTGACGTTCGTGACCATGGCGTGGCGGGCCACGAAACCGATCGTCGAGTGCGCCGGGTCGATCGTGTAGTCGCCGGTCAGAGCGGCGAGGTCGGGGCTCACGGCGGCGGGCGTCGCGGTTGCGCTGTCGGTGTCCTTGCGGCCGAAGATTCCCATGACTGGCTCCTTGGGGGACGAGCTGCAGCCCTGTGCCGAAGCTGTTTAACGTTCAACTAGGGCGACCATAGACCTATTCCCTACGGGTTTCAACTGTGGTCGCGGCGTGTTGCCCCGATTACACCCGGTTGCCATTGGTCTACTCCTAAGGTGGTCCGCCGCCCCACTGGTGGACACGTGTAGACCTCGGGCACGATCGCCTTGCTCCACCGCACAGCCACCCCAAGTCCCGCAGCAGGCACGGTCGTCCGCAGGAAGGCTCCGCATGAAGCTCCGTTCCGCCCTGACCGCCCTCACCCTCTTCGCCGCCCCGGCCGCCGTCGTACTCGGCGGCGCGACGGGGGCGGGCGCCGCTCCCTCCAACGGTGCCGCCGCCGTCGCGGTCACGAAGATCAGCCACGCCACGGCGACCTCGATGTTCAGCGGCTCCGGCATCACCTGGTCGTCCTCCGGCGGCTGCTCGGACCGCGACAACGCCACCTGTACGTCCTTCACCCAGCTGAACCTCGCGACCGCCCAGGGCGCCCAGACCCTGAAGAGCGCCACCGGCTGCGCCCTCAACATCACCGGCGGCACCGAGACCGGCCACGCGAGCGGCACGTACTCCCACTGGAACGGCTACAAGCTCGACTACGCCAAGAGCACCTGCGTCACGAACTACATCAAGAACACGTTCACCTACATCGGCCCGCGCGGCGACGGTGCGCTCCAGTACCGGTCGGGCTCCGGCAACATCTACGCGGACGAGGGCAACCACTGGGACGTCCTCTACTACAACTGCGGCGGCTGCTAGAAGATGATCTCCACCAGACGTACGTTCCTGCTGGCGGCGGCGCTCGCACCGGCCGTCCCGCTCCTGGCGTCCGCCCCCGTCGCCCACGCGGCCGACGACGACCCGTACGACACGCTCCGCCGCCGCTGGCTGGAGATCGCCCTCGGCGCGGGCTACGACCCGGCCGCCGAGCCGTACGCGTCCCGGCTCGCCGAGACCGGTGAACTGGCCCGCGGCTTCCGGGCGTCCATGGCGCCGACGGCGAACTCGCTGTGGCCCGGCTACCCGTACGACCCGCCCGCCGGCATCACCCAGGCCTACAGCAGGCTGTGGACGATGACGCAGGCGTACGTCCAGGAGGGCACCGGGTCCACCGGCGACGCGGGCCTGCTCGCGGACGTCCTGCGCGGCCTCGACCACCTCTCCGCCACCGTCTACAACCCCTCCACCACCCGTTACGGCAACTGGTGGGAGTGGCAGATCGGCAGCCCCCGCCTCCTCATGGACATCGTGGTCGCCCTGTCCGGCGAGCTGACGGACGCGCAGGTCGCCGCGGCCTGCGCCGCCGTCGACCACTTCGTCCCCGACAGCATGCTCGGCGAGTACACGGGCACGTCGACCGGCGCCAACCGCGTCGATCTGTGCCGTTCCGTCGCCCTGCGCGGCATCCTCGGCCGCGCCCCCGGGAAGATCGCGCTCGCCCGCGACGCGCTCTCGCCGGTCTTCCCGTACGTCACGAAGGGGGACGGGCTCTACGCCGACGGGTCGTTCGTCCAGCACACCTGGGTCGCGTACTCGGGAACGTACGGGCAGGTCATGCTCGACGGGCTCGGGCGGCTCTTCGCGCTGCTCGCCGGGTCGCAGTGGGAGGTGACCGACCCCGGCCGGCAGATCATCCTCGACAGCGTGGAGAAGGCGTACGCGCCGCTGATCCACGACGGGCTGATGATGGACAGCGTCAACGGGCGTGCCATCAGCCGGGGGTATCTCAAGAGCGACGACCGGCAGGTCATGCGCAGCGACCACTTCCACGGGCAGGCGCTGATCGCCGCGATCACGCTCCTCGGCCAGGGCGCGAGCGCGGCGGAACGCGACCGCTGGAACGGGCGGATCAAGGGCTGGATCGAGCGGGACACCGTCACCCCGATCCTGACGGCACGGCAGTTCGGGGTCGCCGACCTCGCCCGGCTGCACGCCGTCGCGGACTCGGCCCTTCCGGCCGCCCCGGAGCCGGCCGGTCACCATCTCTTCGCGGCCATGGACAGAGCGGTCCACCGGGCCTCCGGTGCCGGTTCCGAGAAGGGCGCCTTCACGGCGAACATCTCCATGGCGAGCGAGCGGATCGCGTACTACGAGTGCGGCAACGGCGAGAACCCGCGCGGCTGGCACACGGGCGCCGGAATGCTCTACTGGTGGGCCGGCGGGAGCCGGTCCGGTCCGTCGGGCGGGTCCGGCCAGTACACGGACTGGTACTGGCCGACCGTCGACTGGTACCGGCTGCCCGGGACGACCGTGTCCACCAAGCGGCTCGCCGACCGGGCGGGCGGCGAGTGGGGCGAGCCCAAGCCCGCGGCGCGCTGGGTCGGCGGCACCACGGACGGGGAGTTCGCGGCCGTGGGGCAGCACCTGCTGGGGCTCGGCTCGACCCTGGAGGCCCGCAAGTCCTGGTTCTGCCTCGACGACGCGATCGTCTGCCTCGGCGCGGGCATCACCGCCACGGACGGTGTCCCGGTCGAGACGGTCGTCGACAACAGGAACCTGGGGGAGGGCGGCACCCAGGCCCTCGTACGCGGTCCGGGCTGGGCCCACCTGGAGGGCCACGGCGGCTGGGTCGTCCTGGAGGGGCCCGCCCTGCGCACCCTCCGCGAGGACCGCACCGGCGCCTGGTCCGACATCAACACCACCTCCACCACCGAACGCCGTACCCGCCGCTGGCAGACGCTGTGGCTCGACCACGGCACGGACCCGGCGGACGCCACGTACGCGTACGCCGTGCTGCCCGGAGCCTCGCGCCGTACGGTCGCCGCACGCGCCGCCGACCGGCACCGGCTGTCGGTCCTCGCCAACGACTCCGGCCGCCAGGCGGTCTCCGTACCGGCGCTGGGCCTGCTCGCGGCGAACTTCTGGCGCCCGGGCACGGCCGGCCCACTCACCGTCACGGCCCCCGCGAGCGTGCTCGTACGCCGCAGGGGCCGGACCGCGACCGTCTGCGTGAGCGAGCCACCGCGCACGGGAGAGACGCTGGAGGTCGTCTGGGACCGTCCCGTACGCGGGGTCGTGCGCGCGGATCCGGGCGTCGAGGTACTGGCGACGGGACGGCGGCTCCGGCTGCGCGTCACTCCAGGGAAGGTAGGCGCCTCGATGGAGTGTGAGGTGACTCTCAGCTGAGCGCTTTGTACGACCCCTACAAGCCGAAGGGCCTCTGAGCAGTCGGATCGCCTGCATGCGGCCAGGGTTCTGTTCAGGGCTACCAGTAAAACGGGCCGGAGACTGTACGGAGTCGACGGCCCGCTTTCCTTGGTGGACTTCGTAAGGTCACTACATGACCGTTTTGGACGAGACCGAATCCTTGGCCGACGAACCCACGGATGCCCGTGGACGCGTGGCCGAGCTGCAGGCGATCCGTGCGGAGGCTCTTCGCGGACCCAGCGACAAGGCGACCGCGGCGCAGCACGCCAAGGGCAAGCTGACCGCGCGGGAGCGGATCGAGCTGCTGCTGGACGAAGGCTCGTTCAACGAGGTCGAGCAGCTGCGGCGGCACCGGGCCACGGGCTTCGGCCTGGAGGCCAAGAAGCCCTACACGGACGGTGTCATCACCGGCTGGGGCACGGTCGAGGGCCGCACGGTCTTCGTCTACGCCCATGACTTCCGTATCTTCGGCGGCGCGCTGGGCGAGGCCCACGCCACGAAGATCCACAAGATCATGGACATGGCCATCGCGGCCGGGGCGCCGCTGGTCTCCCTCAACGACGGCGCGGGCGCCCGCATCCAGGAAGGCGTCTCGGCCCTCGCGGGCTACGGCGGCATCTTCCAGCGCAACACGCGCGCCTCCGGCGTCATCCCGCAGATCTCCGTGATGCTCGGCCCGTGCGCGGGCGGCGCGGCCTACAGCCCCGCCCTCACCGACTTCGTCTTCATGGTCCGCGAGACCTCGCAGATGTTCATCACCGGACCGGACGTCGTCAAGGCGGTCACCGGCGAGGAGATCACCCAGAACGGCCTCGGCGGCGCGGACGTCCACGCCGAGACGAGCGGCGTCGCGCACTTCGCGTACGACGACGAGGAGACCTGCATCGCGGAGGTCCGCTACCTCCTGTCGATGCTGCCGCAGAACAACCGCGAGAACCCGCCGGTCACCGAGTCCGAGGACCCGGCCGACCGCCGCTCCGACGTCCTCCTCGACCTGGTGCCGGCGGACGGCAGCCGGCCGTACGACATGACCAAGGTCATCGAGGAGCTCGTCGACGACGGCGACTTCCTGGAGGTCCACGAGCGCTGGGCCCGCAACATCATCTGCGCGCTCGCGCGGCTCGACGGCCAGGTCGTGGGCATCGTCGCCAACCAGCCGCAGGCCCTCGCGGGCGTGCTGGACATCGAGGCGTCGGAAAAAGCGGCGCGTTTCGTCCAGATGTGCGACGCTTTTAACATCCCGATCGTCACGCTGCTGGATGTGCCGGGCTTCCTGCCCGGTGTCGACCAGGAGCACGGCGGAATCATCCGCCACGGCGCGAAGCTGCTGTACGCGTACTGCAACGCGACCGTGCCGCGGATCTCCCTGATCCTGCGCAAGGCCTACGGCGGCGCGTACATCGTGATGGACAGCCAGTCCATCGGCGCCGACCTCACCTACGCCTGGCCGACCAACGAGATCGCCGTGATGGGCGCGGAAGGCGCCGCGAACGTCATCTTCCGCCGCCAGATCGCGGAGGCGGAGGACCCCGAGGCGATGCGGGTGCGCATGGTCAAGGAGTACAAGGCCGAGCTGATGCATCCCTACTACGCGGCCGAGCGCGGCCTGGTCGACGACGTCATCGACCCGGCCGAGACCCGCGAGACCCTCATCCGCTCCCTCGCGATGCTGCGCAACAAGCACGCGGACCTGCCCTCTCGCAAGCACGGAAACCCGCCGCAGTAACCCGTCGGACCCACAGCGGCAACCCCGCGTACCTCTCTCTCCCGGAGACTGACACCCATGGACATTCCTGATATCCGCGTCGAGAAGGGCCACGCCGGCCCCGAGGAACTCGCCGCGGTCACGGCACTCCTCCTGGCCCGCGCGGCCTCCGCGCCCGCCGAAGCCCCGACGCACCGGGCCCGCCCCAAGGCAGGCTGGCGCCGCCTGGAACGCACCCCGGGCTTCCGCGCCCCGCACTCCTGGCAGGGCTGACCCTCAGCTCACCCGATCGCCGGGCCCACTCCACGAGGAGAGGGCCCGGCGATCGCTGTTTCGCTCAGGGGGAGTGGTCCTGCTTCACAGCCGCCAGCAGCGCGGAAAGGCTTTCCGGCCGCACGGCGAGTATTCGCCCGGGCTCGTCACTCTCACGGAGGGCGGCACCGTCTTCGGTGACGGCGACCTCGACGCAGTTGTTGCCCCCCTCGTCGGAGAACGAGGACTTGACCCAGTTCAGGCCGGACACGTGTGACACCCCACTCACAGCTCTTTGGCGACGGTGCGGATGAAATCCCTCGACTTGGAGGGAGTCAACGCCACCTGTTCGACCAAGTCCAGTCGCGTTCGGAAGTTGGCGAGCTGCGCGGGGGAGTCGATGAAGACGGCTCCTGTCGGCGAGTCCATCTGCACAGTGTCCAGATGGCTGTTCGGAGCCTCGGCGTACATGACGGAGGAGTCGCCGAGGAGGGGGAAGCCGCCGGCTGCGAACGGGATCACCCGCAGGGTGACGTTCGGACGGTCGGCGGCTTCGAGCAGGTACTGCAGCTGGGCCCGGGCAACGCTGCGTCCTCCGAGCTGCATTCTGACCGCGGCCTCGTGAATCACACCCACGTACGGGATTGGATGATCTCCGGTAACCACCGCCTGACGGGCGAGGCGGTGCGCGACGCGTAGCTCGACTTCCAGCCGTGGCAGGGGCGGCGCCGGTAGCTCGAAAATGGCACGTGCGTGGTCCTCGGTGTGGAACAGCCCCGGCAGATGCGCGATTTGAACCGTACGCAGGCGCGTGGCGTAATTTTCGACCGCGGAGACATCGAGGAAGCTCGGCGGGATCTTGCCTCGGTACTCCTCCCACCAACCGGACTTGCGTCCGCCAGTCAGTTCGACCAGAGCGTCCACGAGCGCGAGGTCGTCGCACTCGTAGATGCTGATGAGCCGCCGAAGCCGGTCCTCGCTGATCCCGAACCGACCCGCCTCCACGTTGGAGATGACCGTGCGGTCGGTACCAAGGTGTTCGGCTGCGGCCGGGGCGGACATGCCCGTCGCCTCGCGGAGCCGCCGCAGCTCGGTGCCGAATCGGCGCTGAAGGATGGTCGGTGCCTGTCGCGGTGCCATGAAGCCTCTCTTCGTCGCGCACAGTGTGCCGACGCCACTGCTCGCGGTCCAGTCGCGCCCTGAATAACTCTTATGGGTGACTGGGTAGCACCGTTATGCATTCTTCCCTTAGCGTCTGTCGCGTGCCACTCACGATCCACCGCGACCGCGCACCCCGGAGGTGCCACGTGAACACGGAACAGAGCCACGGCCTCGGCCCAACCCCCTACTACATCCCCGCCCTCGACCCTCTCTCAGGAACCCCGAATCCACCGCCCCTGCCCTTCACGGCTCCGTGGTGCTACGAACTGCACTTCCCCCGCGACCCCAGAGGGCCCGGCATCGCCCGCGTGACGCTCCGGGCCGTCCTGGACGCCCACGGCCTCACCCCGCTCACGGACCGCGCGGAACTGCTGGCCTCGGAGCTGGCCACCAACTCCGTACGGCACACGCAGGGCCCCGCCTCCGTACGGCTCCAGTGGCTGTGCCCCGTCCTGCGGGTGAGCGTCTGGGACATGAGCCCCGACCTGCCCCCGGCACCGGGCTCACGGCGAACGGAGGTCACGGCGCACGCGGAGGACGGCCGCGGGCTGCTGATCCTCGACACGGTGGCCGACCGGTGGGGCGGATGCGCCATAGGGGAGGGGAAGTTCGGCCCGGGCGGCAAGACGATCTGGTTCGAACTGAGCTTGCCCGCCGCGCCGACGCCGGTGGGCTCCACGGTCGTCGGCCGGTGCCCTTAGGGGCGCGGGGCTGTATCGACATGCGGCTCCGCCGCGTGGGCGCGACCAGCCACGACGGACCCGCACCCGACAACGCACGCGAAGGGGCCCCTCTGTCAAGAGAGGGGCCCCTTCGATACCGCTGAGCGTCGCAGACCTACCGCAGGCGCGCCATCAAGGCATGCTCCACCAGCGTGATCAGCGCCGACTTCGCGTCCGCCCTGTGGCGGGCGTCCGTCGTGATGATCGGGGTGTCGGGGCCGATCTGCAGGGCTTCCCGGACCTCGTCCGGGTTGTACGGCTGGCTGCCGTCGAAGCCGTTGAGCGCGATCACGAACGGAAGTCCGCTGTTCTCGAAGTAGTCGACCGCCGGGAAGCAGTCGGCGAGACGGCGCGTGTCGACGAGCACGATCGCGCCGATCGCGCCGCGTACCAGGTCGTCCCACATGAACCAGAAGCGGTCCTGGCCGGGCGTACCGAAGAGGTACAGGATCAGGTCCTGGTCCAGGGTGATACGGCCGAAGTCCATGGCCACCGTCGTGGTGGTCTTGTCCCCGGTGTGGGTGAGGTCGTCGATGCCCGCCGAAGCGGACGTCATCACGGCCTCGGTACGCAGCGGGTTGATCTCCGAGACGGCCCCGACGAACGTGGTCTTGCCCACGCCGAAGCCGCCCGCCACCACGATCTTCGCGGACGTGGTGGAGCGGGAAGGCCCTCCGCTAGAGCTTGCGAAGTCCACTGAGCACCCTTTCGAGCAAAGTCACGTCTGGCTGACCGCCGGCGTTCTCGTCGCCGCCGGGCTGATGAATGGCGACCAGGCCCGCCTCCGCCAAGTCGGCGACAAGGATCCTGGCCACACCGAGAGGGATCGTCAGCAGGGCCGAGATCTCGGCCACCGACTTGATCTCCCGGCAGAGGTTGCAGATGCGCTGATGCTCGGGCAACTGACCCTGCATCTGGTGCGGCTGCGCTGTGGTGTGCACCAGTGCCTCGATGGCGAGCTGGTATCGCGGCCTGGTACGGCCGCCCGTCATCGCGTAGGGGCGGACCAGCGGATTGCTGGCGCTTCCCGCGGGAGACGGTTCGGGCGAGCGCCGCTGCGGCTGCACGGGCTGGATGCGCGGTGCCGGCGGCTGGTCGTAAGGAGAGGGGCCCGGACCCTGGGGGGAGTAGGGCTGCTGGCGTCGGGGGCTCGGTGCGGAGGGGAAGTTGTACCGGTTCGGCGAACCGTCGCCGCCCTGGCCCTGGCCGGGGCCGTAGGACCAGTTGCCCGAAGACGAACCGCCTGGGGGTGTTGCCACTTTCTCCTCCTCCGAATGTGCCGGGCCCATCAATGTGGAGCCGCGTCCCGAAACCTTACGGCCACGGGACGCCAAAACGCATCGCTTGTCTGCTAGTTGAGAAGGCTCCCCTGAAGCTCGGCACGCAGATCCGGCGTGAGGACCGTACCGGCACGATCGACCAGAAGGGCCATCTCGTACCCAACGAGACCGATGTCCGCTTCCGGATGTGCGAGAACGGCGAGTGAGGATCCGTCGGAAATGGACATGATGAACAGGAATCCCCGCTCCATCTCCACAACCGTCTGATTCACGCTCCCGCCCTCGAAGATGCGGGACGCGCCCGCGGTCAGTGAGGTCAGGCCCGACGCGACGGCCGCCAGCTGGTCGGCGCGGTCGCGCGGGAACCCTTCGGACATCGCCAGAAGGAGTCCGTCGGCGGAGACCACCACGGTGTGGGACACCCCGGGGGTGTTGTCCACGAAGTTGGTGATCAACCAGTTCAGGTTCTGTGCCGCCTGGCTCATCGGGCTCACACTAACGCTCCTGGTTGTAGGTGCTGTCAGGGCCACCGTGCTGGTTCCTGGTGGCCTGACCGTTCGTTTCACTGGTTGCATCTCGGCCCCGCTGCACGCCGCGGCGCAGGTTGCTCAGCCTGCCCCGGACGTCCTCGGGAGCGCGGGAGACCTGGGGGCCGCCCTGTGGGGTCGATTCCGCGGTGCCCTCGACCAGATTGGCCTTGGGTACCCGCCGCGGCAGGCCGGAGGAGGTGACTCCACCCGCCTTGGGCTGCTTCAGCGCCTCGGCCCGGTGCCACATCTGGTCGTTGTTCGACCGCCAGTCGCCCTTGCCGCCGGTGCCGTTGCTGCTGCCGCCGTTGCTGTCGTTGTTCGCGAAAGGCGCCGGTGACTCCTGGCCCACGGACTGCTTGCCGACCGCGGTGGCTCCGCGGCGGGGAAGTCCGGCGTCGGTGGTTCCGCGGCGCGGAAGTCCGGCGTCGGTGAGCTCGGGGGCGCTGGAGGGGACCGGTCCCGGAGCATCGAAGCCTACGCTGTCCTGCTCGGCCGCCTCAGCGGTCTGCGAGGACTCCGCCTGCGGAGCGTACTCGGCGGGGAAGCCGTTCTGGTACGTGTCCGGCTGCGGCCAGTCGTCCTGGTAGGGCTGCTCCTGGAAGGGCGGGAACGCGTCCTGCCCGGCGGCCGGGTCCTGCTGGTGTTCGCCCTGGCCCTGCTCCGCGTAGGCGCCTTCCTGGTACCCGCCGGTCTGCGGGAAGTACGTCTCGTCGTACGACGTCTGCTGCTGTCCCTCGTACGACGTCTGCTGGTCGTAGGCGGGAGCGTCGGTGTAGGCGGGCGTCTCGGTGTACCCGGCCGCCGTGTCGTCGAACGCGGGCTGACCGTTCTCGTACCCCTGGCCACCGTTCTCGTAGGCCTGCTGCGGGTCGAACTCGCCCTGGAAGGACGGGGCCTCGCCGTCGGGGCCGTGCGTCTGGGCCTCCAGGGCCGCGCGGCGCTCCTCACGCATGAGCGAGCGGCCCACCGGGTCCAGCTCGCGTATGTCGTCGGGGACCTCGGGGGTGTAGCGGCTGTCGTCGAAGCCCAGTTCGGCCGCCGTGCGCAGGGCCGGCTGGGCGCTCTGGAACTCCTCGCCGCCGAAGGGCGGCTGCTGCTGCTCGGGCTCCGGGATGATCTGCGAGACGGTGAAGTCGTCGCGCTGCACCTGGTAGTCGCCGCCGCCACCGTGGGTGATGGCGTCGGGGAGCATGACGAGCGAGGTCGTGCCGGCCTGCTCGCCCGAGGGGCGCAGCTGGACGCGGATGCCGTGCCGGTCGGACAGCCGGCCGACCACGAAGAGGCCCATGCGCTGCGAGATCGCGGCGTCCACGGTCGGCGGGTTGGCCAGCTTGTGGTTGATGTCCGCGAAGTCCTCGGCGGTGAGGCCGATGCCCTTGTCGTGGATCTCGACCATGATGCGGCCGTCCGGCAGACGGGTCGCGGTGACGCGGACCTTGGTCTGCGGGGAGGAGAACGTGGTGGCGTTCTCAAGCAGCTCGGCGAGCAGGTGCACGAGGTCGGTCACGGCCCGGCCGTGGATCTCGGCCTCCGGGACACCGGACAGCTCGATGCGCTCGTACTGCTCCACCTCGGAGGAGGCGGCGCGCAGCACGTCGACCAGCGGGACCGGCTGGTCCCAGCGGCGGCCCGGCTCCTCGCCGGCGAGGACCAGGAGGTTCTCGCCGTTGCGGCGCATACGGGTGGCGAGGTGGTCCAGGCGGAAGAGGTTCTCCAGCTGGTCCGGGTCGGCCTCGTTGTTCTCCAGGTCGGTGATGAGGGTCAGCTGGCCCTCGATCAGGGACTGGTTGCGGCGCGACAGGTTGGTGAAGATCGCGTTGATGTTGCCGCGCAGGAGGGCCTGCTCGGCGGCGAGTCGCACGGCCTCGCGGTGGACCTGGTCGAAGGCGCGGGCGACCTCGCCGATCTCGTCCGTGGTGTTGATCGGGATGGGCTGGACACGCGTGTCCACCCGGCCGGGGTCGGTGCGCGAGAGCTGGTCGACCAGCATCGGCAGGCGCTGCTCGGCCACTCCGAAGGCGGCGTTGCGCAGCTGGCGCATCGAGCGGCTCATCTGGCGGGCCACCATGCCGGCCAGGATGAACGCGGCGAGCAGGGCGATGACGACCGCGGCACCGGTGATGAAGGCGTCACGCTTGGCGTCGGAGGCGATGGTCGAGGCCTCGGACACGGCCTTGTCGCCGAGGTCCGCCTCGATGGTGCGGTAGGCGTTGTACTTGGCGGTGTTGACCGCCCACCAGTTCTGCGCGGTGATGCCCTTGTCGGCGAGCGCGACCCGGGCACTGGCGTCGGTCGTCGCGAGCTGGCCGATACCGCTGACCATGGCGGTCTCGCCGGACGGCGGCGGGACATAGGTCTGCCCCTTGGCCGCGGCGGCCTCCGCGGCCGCCTTGGCCTGCGCCGCGCCGTCGGTCTGGATCTGCTTCTTGGCCTGCTCCAGCTTGGCGGCGTCGCTGTCCGTACCACCACCGATGTACTCCTCGATGGCGATGCCTTCGAGGTAGGCGTACGAGGTGAGGGCGACGCGCTGCTTGGCCAGGCTCTCGTCGGAGGGCCCCGGCTTGATCAGCAGATGGGTGCCGATGGAGCGCTGGAGCGAGAGAGCGGCCTTGGAGAGGGAGATCGCGTAGACCGTACGGCCGTAGCTGGTGATGTTTCCGGTGCCCAGACCGAGTTCGTTGGCGAACTCCATCAGCGGGTGCTGGATCTCGACGTAACCCTCTTCGGTCTCCACGCCCTTGAGCTTCGAGGTGTACGCGGCGGCGCGCAGGGCGGCGAGCTTGGGTTCCTGCTTGCGGAAGATGCCCAGGCGGCGTTCGAGTCCGGCCTTGGCCGGCATGTTCTTGGCTGCCTCGTTGAAGGCGACGGCCGCGGCGTCCGTCTCACGGCGGGCCTTGACGACGGTCGCGTCCTTCTCGCCCTTGCCCTCCAGGAGGGGGGCGGCGGTGATGTCGCGCTCGGAGTAGAGCTTGTCGCCGTAGGTCAGGGCGGCGCGGACCAGGCGCGCGGTGTTCTCCGCGTCCTCGGCCTCCTGCCAGGTGTCGATCGAGCTCTTCACCTGGAAGCCGCCCATGACGAGGCCGACCACCACGGGTATGAGCAGGATCGCATTCAGTCTGGTCGGTACGCGCCAGTTACGCGGAGACAGACGGCCCCCGCTGGGCGGGGGTGCGGCCGTCGGCTCCGAGCCGGGCACATGTGCGGGTGCCGCTCCGCGCGGCGGCGGGGTGAAGTTGCCCCGTGCCGACGGCTCGGGACCGTTCTTGCTTCGCCTCACTCGACCAACAACCTCTCGGCTCGGCACCTTCGTCGTGCCGCGTGTGTCTTCCGGCCCTTACTACTGGGCAGTTCTGGCATTCCAGCACGTCAGGGTGTGCTCGTCCAAACACTCGGAACCGAAGATTCCGGGTGACGTGAACCGCAGATAAAACGGAACATAAAGAACGAGCCCCGCCAAAAGGCGGGGCTTTTGTGAGCACAGCGGCATCAGACGACCGCGTCGCGTGGCGGCACCACTTGATATCTCTGTCGAAACGTTATGAACACTGAGGCCGACCGTGTCAAACGACACAGCCGGCTCCAATGCGTCTACGACAACTTTCGTACGGCGTTGCCGACTTGAGTGCCGAGCCTGCCAGGACACCATCCGCCGGGCCGGCCCTACCGCAGGCGCGCCATCAGGGCGTGCTCGACGAGCGTGATCAGAGCACTCTTGGCGTCCGAACGATGGCGGGCGTCCGTCGTGATGATCGGGGCGTCGGGCCCGATCTGCAGAGCCTCGCGGACCTCTTCGGGAGTGTAGGGCTGGTGCCCGTCGAAGCCGTTGAGGGCGATGACGAACGGAAGTCCGCTGTTCTCGAAGTAGTCGACCGCGGGGAAGCAGTCGGCCAGACGCCGGGTGTCGACCA
Organism: Streptomyces sp. NPDC060205; assembly: GCF_042728395.1. NCBI lineage: Bacteria > Bacillati > Actinomycetota > Actinomycetes > Kitasatosporales > Streptomycetaceae > Streptomyces > Streptomyces sp. NPDC060205. The sequence continues at coordinate 14,417 of NZ_JBHWZP010000094.1, read as the reverse complement.
GGACGACGGCGCCGATCGCGCCGCGTACCAGGTCGTCCCACATGAACCAGAAGCGGTCCTGACCGGGCGTACCGAAGAGGTACAGGATCAGGTCCTGGTCCAGGGTGATACGGCCGAAGTCCATGGCCACCGTGGTGGTGGTCTTGTCCCCGGTGTGGGTGAGGTCGTCGATGCCGGCGCTCGCGGACGTCATCACGGCCTCGGTGCGCAGCGGGTTGATCTCGGAGACGGCACCCACGAACGTGGTCTTGCCGACGCCGAAACCACCCGCCACTACGATCTTCGCGGAGGTGGTCGCCCGCCCTCCGTCAGAGCTTGCGAAGTCCACTGAGCACCCTTTCGAGCAGTGTCACGGCCGGGGCGCCACCGTTGCTCTCGTCGCCACCCGGCTGGTGGATCGCGACGAGTCCGGCCTCCGCGAGGTCCGCGACAAGAATCCGTGCCACGCCCAGGGGCATGGAGAGCAGAGCCGACACCTCGGCCACCGACTTCACTTCACGGCAGAGGTGGCAGATCCGCTGGTGCTCGGGGAGCAGCCCCATGAGCGCTGCCGGATCGGCCGTTGTGCTGATCAGTGCCTCTATGGCGAGCTGGTAGCGCGGCCGGGTCCGGCCGCCGGTCATCGCGTACGGACGTACCAGCGGCTGGTCGCCCTCATCCTCGTACGAATGAGCGTACGGATCATGAGAAGCGGTGGGCGGGGTCATGGATCCTCCGGGCGGGACAGCAAGTCGGTCAGTCGTGCCGTCTGACGGGGCCGGTGGGGGGAGGGCGGCCGGACGGTTTTTCCTACATTCGGTAGAACCTTGCTAGTGGAGCAGGCTGCCCTGGAGCTCTGCCCGCAGATCCGGTGTGAGCACTGCGCCCGCACGGTCCACCAGCAGAGCCATCTCGTATCCGACGAGGCCGATGTCGCAGTCCGGGTGGGAGAGGACCGCGAGGGAGGACCCGTCCGAGATGGACATCAGGAAAAGGAAACCCCGTTCCATCTCGACGACCGTCTGGGCCACCGTGCCGCCCTCGAAGATGCGGGAGGCGCCGGCGGTCAGGGACGTGAGTCCGGAGGCAACGGCCGCGAGCTGGTCGGCGCGGTCGCGCGGGAAGCCCTCGGACATTGCCAGAAGGAGTCCGTCGGCGGAAACGACGACGGTGTGGGACACCCCGGGGGTGTTGTCAACGAAGTTGGTGATCAACCAGTTGAGGTTCTGTGCCGCCTGGCTCATCTGGCTCAACTAACGCTCCTGCTGGTGAGTGGGGCTGGGGAAGCTGCCGGTCTGGCCGGTACCGGCCTGGCGCCCCTGCTGAATGCCCCTGCGAAGATTGGTCAGCCGTCCGCGTACGTCATCGGGCGCACGCGAGACCTGCGGACCGGTTTGGTGCTGTTGCTGCTGCTGAGCCGTTCCCGCGACAAGGTTCGCGCGGGGGACCCGGCGCGGCAGACCCGAGACGGTCACGCCACCCGCGGAGGGCTGGCGTACCCGCTCGGCCTGACGGCCGAGTTCGTCATTGGGAGTGGTCCGCCAGGAGGAGGCGGAAGCGCCGGCGGGTGCCGGACGCTGCGGGGCCGCGGGAGCCTGTACGGGCTGCTGCGGGGTCTGCTCGTTCTGGGCGCCGTCGCCGCCCTGAGCCTGGTTGAACCAGTTGGTTTCCAGGGTGTCGTACAGCGGTGTACGTCCGTCGCCGGGACTCGTCGCCGGCGGCAGTTCCCAGCCCTCGTTCGGCCCCCGCACCTCTTCGGGCCGCTGGGGAGCGGTCCGGTTGTCCGGCTCCGGGGGGAGCGCGGGGCGGCGGCGCGGCTGCGGGCGCTGCTGCGACGGGCGGTTGCCGCCCGCGGGCCGCTCGAACTGCCCGGTGCCACCGTCCTGCCGCTCGCCGTAGCCCTGCGCCGGGAACTGCCCGGTGTCCTGCTGGGCAGGCGCCGCGTACCGGCCGTTGCCGTTGGTCCCGGTGTCGTACCCGTTCGGGGCGTACTGCGCCGGGTCCTGGCGGTTGTACTGGCCGCCCGCCTGCGGGTTGTGCCCCGCACCGGAGTGGTTCGGCGCACCGAACACGTCCGTGCGGACGAACTGTCCGTTGTCCTGCGGCGCGTTCGCGCCGGGACGCGGGGCGTCGTAGTCGGGCCGCTGGAACTCGGCGGTGGACGCGGGTCCGGCCTGCCGGTCGTCGATCCGCGGCATCTGCGAGGTGACGTCCGGCTCCTCGTGGCCGCGCGGGGCGTCCTGCGAGGAACGCGGCACCGGCGGCTGCGCGTTGTCGTCGCTCCAGCTGGGCACCCGCGGCTGCGGGTTGCCGCCCGGCAGCTCGGCGCGCGGACCGCCGCGGGGCGGCAGCTGCGGAGACTGCTGCTGGGGGCGACGGCCCTGGTCGCCGTTGCCGGCCGGCCGCTGCTGGGGCTGCTGCGGAGCACCGGGGCCGCGGTTGCCGCCCATGGTGTCCTGGCGGTTGCCGCCGAACAGGTCCTGCTGGCCGCCGGAGTTGTTCCCGAAGCCGTTGAAGCTCTGCTGGGCACCGGCGCCCGCGGGGGCCGGCCTGCCCTGCGGGGGGTACGGGGGCTGCTGGCCGCGGTTGCCGCCCGGCGCACCGGGTCCGCCCGGACGGCCGCCCGCCTCGGGCCTGGGCAGTGCGGCCCGCGGCGCGGAACCCGCTCCGACCTGGCCACGCTGCGGCGGCGGGTTCAGCCCGCCGCCGTTGCCCTGGCCCTGCGCACCCGCGCCGAGGGCGGGACCGCCGCCGGCACCGCCCCGGCGGGCCGCCGCGACACCGGCCGCGGCCTGCGCCGCCGCCGGACCGCCGACGGCGGGAGCGCCCTGGCCCTGCTTGTTGTTCGGAACCTTCTTGCCGCCCTGGGCGACGTCGACCGGGAGCATGACCAGCGCGGTCGTACCACCGGAGTCGGAGGGGCGGAGCTGGATGCGGATGCCGTGCCTCTGCGACAGGCGGCCGACCACGAACAGACCCATGCGGCGCGAGACCGAGACGTCCACGGTGGGCGGCGAGGCGAGCCGCTCGTTGATCGCCGCGAGGTCCTCGGGCGACAGGCCGATGCCGGTGTCGTGGATCTCGATCAGCACGCGGCCGTCGGGCAGCGCGTGACCGGTGACCTTGACCTTGGTCTGCGGGGAGGAGAACGACGTGGCGTTCTCCAGCAGCTCGGCGAGCAGGTGCACGAGGTCGTTGACCACGCGGCCGGCGACCTCGGTGGTGGGCACCGAGGAGAGTTCGATGCGCTCGTACTGCTCCACCTCGGACGCGGCGGCGCGGAGCACGTCGACCAGCGGGACCGGGCGGGTCCAGCGGCGGCCGGGCTCCTCACCGGCGAGGACCAGGAGGTTCTCACCGTTACGGCGCATGCGGGTCGCGAGGTGGTCGAGCTTGAACAGGGAGGACAGCTGGTCCGGGTCGGCCTCGCGGGACTCCAGTTCGGAGATGAGCGAGAGCTGACGCTGGATGAGGCCCTGGGAGCGGCGCGAGAGGTTCGTGAACATCGCGTTGACGTTGCCTCGCAGGAGGGCCTGCTCGGCGGCGAGTCGCACAGCCTCGCGGTGCACGTCGTCGAAGGCCGCGGCCACCTGGCCGATCTCGTCCTTGGAGTGCACACCGACCGATTCGACGGACGTGTCGACGTCCTGCGGGTCGGACTCGGAGAGCTGCTTGACCAGCTCGGGCAGCCGGTCCTGGGCGACCTTCGTCGCCGTGTCCTGCAGCCGGCGCAGCGAGCGGATCATCGAGCGGGCCACCACGAAGGCGCCGACCAGCGAGACACCGAGCACCAGCAGGATCAGCGCACCGGAGATGATCGCTTCCTGCTCGGCCTCGTTGCGCAGCTCGCGGGCCTTCTGCTCCATCTGGTTGAGGAGCGTCAGCTCGATCTTCGACATCTCCAGGATCTTGGCGGAGTCGGCGTCCACCCAGTCCAGGTACGAGCGCTTGGCCTGCAGCTGCAGACCGTTGTTGCGCTGCAGCACGCGCGACAGGTAACCGTCGGCGTCCTTGATGGTCGGGCTCGGCTCGTCGAGCGGCTTGGTGAGCTGGTCTGCGTTGCCCTCGTAGATGTTGGCGAAGCTCGTGAGTTCGAACTTCTGGTTCTCGAAGGCGGAGAGGCCGTACTGCCGGTCGTTCGGGGAGAGTTCACCGAACGTCTTGTTCGTGGCGGGCAGGGCCGCGGCGATGATCGCGCGCTGGACGGACGCGTACTCCTTGGCGGTGGAGAACGCCGCCAGGGCACGCGTGCGCTGGATCATCTCCGGGTTGCTGGTCGCCTCGGCCATGTCCTGGGAGAGACCGAGCAGCTGCTCGATGAGGCGGTGGTACGCCTCGACCGACTGGGACGAGTTGTCCTCGTCCTGGAAGGCGTTGTTGCGAACCTTGTTGAGGGTGTTCAGCTGGGTGGCGATGGCCACCACGTTGTCGCGTACACCGTCGAGGTTCTCGTTGTTGTCCGCGTCGTCGAGCTCGTGGGTGCCTTCCAGGAAGGCGGCACGCGCACGGTCCGTCTTGTCGCGGAGGCCCTTGATCGCGACGTCGCTGGCCTTGGTGCCGTTGGCGAGCGGACCGGCCGACTTGTCGCGCTCCGTCTGGAGCGCCGCGGCGAGCTCGGTCGCCTGCTTGGTCATGTCGGTCAGCAGCTTCATGTTTTCGAGCTGCTGGATCTCGTCCATCGTGTCGCTGATGCGCAGCGCGCCCAGCGAGGTGGCCGCGACCACGGGCAGCGCGAGCAGCGAGACCAGACGCGTGGAGATGCGCCAGTTGCGCAGGGCTATGCGCGAGCCGGGGCCGTTGGGGGCCTTCGCCTTCGGCGGCACGGGGGCCGGGGTGCCGGGAGCACCGTTCGCCGCGTTCGGACCGCCCTTGCCCTGGGCGCCCTTGGGCGCGCCGGGCCGCGAGGAGCGGTCACCGCTGTTGCCGGCCTGCGCCGGTCCCGGGTTCTGGGCGTGCTGGGGCGAGGAGCCGACTGCCCTGGGGCCAGTCCCGCCTTGCGGCTCCGGCTCCGCCGAAGCGCTGCCATCCCTCTTGAAACGTCCCTGCACTAGCGTCGCAACCTCTGGACCAGGCGCCCCTCCGTGTGAACGGCGGGACGGTGTCGGCGTCTTGGGAGTGCCCTGAAAGCACTCCCAGGTGGTGGTCGTGAGTGACCGGCGCAGGTTCCCCTTTCCCGCCGCCACTCGGCGCTGCGTTGCGCCCCTGCGCGCCGGTTCGTTCCTGCGGCGGTCCGAGGAATTCCAGCACAGTGCCGGATCTCCAACAAGGCCCATGGGTCATGCTGTGACCTCCGTGACGCGTTGTGAGGGCAGCGTCACGAGACGTAGAAAGTGACCTCATCCATATCGGACACATGGGGACGAGACCTTCGTGGGCAAGCGGTGTCCCAGTCGCCATGATCAGGAGCGGAATGATGTCTTCCGTGGCGTAATGTCCGTTTGATGGCGTGAAGCTGGCAGTCCTAATTGACCCAAATGCCCAGCAGTAAGTGAGGAAACTCACACGGCAATCACGGAGTCTTCACGGCTTCGACAGGGAAGCGCATGTTTAGCCTGACGCTTTACAGGGATGGCAAATCCGACAACCCGCGCCTACGCGACGGTTCCCGAACCCGCGGCGCCTCCAAGGAACAGGGCCTGTAACCCCAGATGAAGACGACGATGACCTTCCTCAACATAGCCAACCCGCGACGCACCACCCTGGCGCACCTCGACGACGCCGAGGAGCTGCGTACGCCGGAGCAGGAGGGGCACGCCGTCGAGCTCCCCGCACAGACCGCCAACCCCCGCCGCACGATCCTGATGGACGTCCCGGTCGCGGCGGGCGTCGCCGAGTAGTCACCGCACCCCGACGGGCCCCGCCTCGCTCGGCCCGGCCCGTAATGCGCGAGGCGGCCGCCCCTTGCCGCGTTAGCCTGGAGCATCAGACTCCGGCCAGCTCAGTGAGGGGCGCAAGGACACCGTGCGCATCGCCAGGTTCTCCATCGACGGCAACGTCGCGTTCGGTGCGGTCGAGGGCGAAAGCCCTCCTGGATCGACCGACGGCCTCGTGCTCGACATCATCAAGGGCATCCCGTTCGCCGACTTCGAGCTCTCCGGGACCAAGGTCCCGCTGAGCAAGGTCCGCCTCCTGCCGCCCGTGCTCCCGAACAAGGTCGTGGCCTTCGGCCGCAACTACGCGGACCACGCCAAGGAGATGGGCGGCGAGGTGCCCGACGCCCCGTTCGCCTTCTTCAAGCCCTCCACCTCGGTGATCGGCTCCGGCGACGAGATCGCGTACCCCTCCTTCACCGAGGAACTGCACCACGAGGCCGAGCTGGCCGTGGTCATCGGCCGGATGTGCCGTGAGGTCCCGCGCGAACGCGTCAAGGACGTGATCCTCGGCTACACCTGCGCCAACGACGTCACCGCGCGCGACATCCAGCGGCGCGAGAAGCAGTGGGCGAGGGCCAAGGGCTTCGACTCCTCCTGCCCGCTGGGCCCCTGGGTGGAGACGGACCTCGACCCGTCCGACCTCACGATCCAGTGCACGGTCAACGGCCAGCAGCGCCAGCTGGGCCGCACCAGCGAGATGATCCACTCCATCGAGGATCTGATCGTCAACATCACCGAGGCCATGACGCTGCTCCCCGGAGACGTCATCCTCACGGGCACCCCCGCCGGGGTCGGCCCCCTCGGTGCCGGCGACGAGGTCGCCGTCACCATCGAAGGCATCGGCACTCTCACCAACAAGGTTGTCAAGCGTGGCTAGCGCATCCGACCCCGCCGTCCGAGTACGTTTCTGTCCCTCCCCGACCGGCAACCCCCACGTGGGCCTGGTCCGCACGGCCCTCTTCAACTGGGCGTACGCCCGCCACACCGGCGGCACGTTCGTCTTCCGTATCGAGGACACCGACGCGGCCCGCGACTCCGAGGAGTCGTACGAGCAGCTCCTGGACTCGCTGCGGTGGCTGGGCTTCGACTGGGACGAGGGCCCCGAGATCGGCGGCCCCCACGCGCCGTACCGCCAGTCGCAGCGCATGGACCTCTACAAGGACGTCGCCCGGAAGCTGCTGGACGCCGGCCGCGCCTACCACTGCTACTGCTCGACCGCAGAGCTGGACGCCCGCCGCGACGCCGCCCGCGCCGCCGGCAAGCCGTCCGGCTACGACGGCCACTGCCGCGACCTGAGCGCCGAGCAGAAGAGCGCGTACGAGGCCGAGGGCCGCACGCCCATCGTCCGCTTCCGTATGCCCGACGAGCCGATCACCTTCACGGACCTGGTCCGCGGCGAGATCACCTACCTCCCGGAGAACGTGCCGGACTACGGCATCGTCCGCGCCAACGGCGCCCCGCTCTACACGCTGGTCAACCCGGTCGACGACGCCCTGATGGAGATCACCCACGTCCTGCGCGGCGAGGACCTGCTCTCCTCCACCCCGCGGCAGATCGCCCTCTACAAGGCGCTGACCGAGCTGGGCATCGCCAAGGAGACCCCGGCCTTCGGCCACCTCCCGTACGTGATGGGCGAGGGCAACAAGAAGCTCTCCAAGCGGGACCCCGAGTCCTCGCTGAACCTGTACCGCGAGCGCGGCTTCCTCCCGGAGGGGCTGCTGAACTACCTGTCCCTGCTGGGCTGGTCGCTCTCGGCGGACCGCGACATCTTCTCCGTCGAGGAGATGGTCGCCGCCTTCGACGTCTCGGACGTCAACCCCAACCCGGCGCGCTTCGACCTCAAGAAGGCCGAGGCCATCAACGCCGACCACATCCGGCTGCTGGACGTCAAGGAGTTCGCCGAGCGCTGCGCCCCGTGGCTGAAGGCCCCCTTCGCCCCCTGGGCGCCGGAGGACTTCGACCCGGCCAAGTGGGACGCGATCGCCCCGCACGCCCAGACCCGTCTGAAGGTGCTCTCCGAGATCACCGACAACGTCGACTTCCTGTTCCTGCCGGAGCCGGCCGTCGACGAGGCGTCCTGGACGAAGGCGATGAAGGATGGCTCGGACGCCCTCCTCGCGACGGCCCGCGAGAAGCTGGAGGCCGCCGACTGGACCTCCGCCGAGTCCCTCAAGGAGGCCGTGCTGGCCGCCGGTGAGGCGCACGGCCTGAAGCTGGGCAAGGCGCAGGCCCCGGTCCGCGTCGCCGTCACCGGCCGCACGATCGGCCTGCCCCTCTTCGAGTCCCTGGAGATCCTGGGCAAGGAGAAGTCGCTGGCGCGCATCGACGCGGCCCTGGCGAAGCTGACCGCATAGGCGGTACACGGGGAAGGGGCGGCATCCGTACGGGATGCCGCCCCTTCCCGCGTCCACCGGGAGCGGCGCCGGGGGTA
>NZ_JBHWZP010000094.1:0-6034 GCF_042728395.1 Streptomyces sp. NPDC060205 | reverse complement strand
CGGTCGGAGCATGACGATCCGAGCCGTGCTGTGGGACGTGGACACTGCGTTGTTCGGGGGATAACCCCCGGACCCCCAGCCGGGAGCCGCGCCGGGGGTACGGTCGGAGCATGACGATCCGAGCCGTGCTGTGGGACGTGGACACTGCGTTGTTCGGGGGATAACCCCCGGACCCCCAGCCGGGAGCCGCGCCGGAGGTACCGTCGGACCATGACGATCCGAGCCGTGCTGTGGGATGTGGACGACACGATCTTCGACTACACCACGGCCGACCGGGCCGGTATGCGCGGGCACTTGGCCGCCGAGGGGCTGCTCGGCGGTTTCGCGTCCGTGGAGCAGGCCCTGGACCGCTGGCGCGAGCTCACCGACGAGCAGTGGGCGCGCTTCGCGGCGGGCGAGGTGGACTGGGAGGGCGGACGCCGGGACCGGGTGCGGGCGTTCCTGGACCGGCCCCTGACCGACACTGAGGCGCAGGACTGGTTCGTCCGTTACCTCGGTCACTACGAAGGGGCCTGGGCGCTGTTCCCGGACGTCCTGCCCGTCCTCGACCTTCTGGCGGGCAGCCACCGCCACGCGGTCCTCTCCAATTCCAGCCTGCGTGTCCAGGACCACAAACTGCGCGTCCTCGGCGTACGGGACCGCTTCGAATCGGTGCTGTGCGCGGCCGAACTGGGCGTCTCCAAACCCGCCGCCGAGGCCTTCCACACGGCCTGCGAGGCCCTGGACCTGCCACCGCACGAGGTCGCGTACGTCGGGGACCACCCGGAGATCGACGGGCGGGGCGCGGCCGACGCCGGCCTGTTCTCCGTCTGGATCGACCGCACGGGCATGAGCGCGGTCACACCCCCCGCTCCGGACACCGCGCCGGGCCCGCCCGCGGATCGGCTCTCCCACCCGCGCCGGATCGTCTCGCTGGCCGAACTCCCCGCGATCCTCCGGCCCGATACCCGTTTTGGAGCGCCGTCCACCTTCAGGTAATGTTCTTCCTGCGCCGCCGGAGTGCGGGTCGAAAGACCACAGGCCGGAGACGCAAGCTAAAACAAAATCCCCATGGGGTTGAGTTTCAGTGGCCTATGGTGTAATTGGCAGCACGACGGTTTCTGGTTCCGTTAGTCTAGGTTCGAGTCCTGGTAGGCCAGCTCGCAGAGCTTATCTGCACAAGCAGAGACCAGCTCTGCAAGGCCCCCGTTGTGTAGCGGCCTAGCACGCCGCCCTCTCAAGGCGGTAGCGCCGGTTCGAATCCGGTCGGGGGTACAGATCCTTCCCAGGGGGTCAGTACGGGTCGCACCCGCTGACGCTCATGCAGGATCGCTAGGGCCCCCGTTGTGTAGCGGCCTAGCACGCTGCCCTCTCACGGCAGTAGCGCCGGTTCGAATCCGGTCGGGGGTACGGAGTGGTGTAGACCACTATTGGGCTATGGTGTAATTGGCAACACGACGGTTTCTGGTTCCGTTGTTCTAGGTTCGAGTCCTGGTAGCCCAGCTGGATCACTTGTGATCCTCGCCCCCGTTGTGTAGCGGCCTAGCACGCTGCCCTCTCACGGCAGTAGCGCCGGTTCGAATCCGGTCGGGGGTACAGAGAGAAGAAGCCCTCCCCATCAGGGGAGGGCTTCTTTCGTGCCGGGCGCCGGGCGCCGGCCGGGAGCTGTCAGGACGTTCAACTCCGGCCGTTCGCTGCGGCGTTGAAGCGATCGGCCGGGGGAGTCGACAGGACGGGGTCAGCTGGTGCGGCGCAGGGCCTCCGAAAGGCGCGCGGCCGCGTCGATGATCGCCTGGGCGTGCATCCGGCCCGGGTGGCGCGTCAGCCGCTCGATCGGGCCCGACACCGAGACGGCGGCGACCACGCGGTTCGAGGGCCCGCGCACCGGCGCGGAGACGGACGCGACGCCCGGCTCGCGCTCGCCGATCGACTGGGCCCAGCCCCGGCGCCGTACGCCCGACAGGGCCGTCGCCGTGAAGCGGGCGCCCTGGAGGCCGCGGTGCAGGCGCTCCGGCTCCTCCCAGGCCATCAGGATCTGGGCCGAGGAACCGGCTTTCATCGTGAGCGTCGAGCCGACCGGGACCGTGTCCCGCAGGCCCGACAGGCGCTCCGCCGCGGCGACGCAGATACGCATGTCGCCCTGGCGGCGGTAGAGCTGCGCGCTCTCGCCCGTGATGTCGCGCAGATGCGTGAGCACCGGGCCCGCCGTCGCGAGAAGGCGGTCCTCGCCCGCCGCCGCCGCCAGCTCGGCCAGCCGGGGGCCGAGAATGAAACGGCCCTGCATGTCACGCGCCACCATCCGGTGGTGTTCAAGTGCCACGGCGAGACGATGTGCCGTGGGCCGTGCCAGTCCGGTCGCCGCGACCAGTCCCGCGAGGGTGGCCGGACCGGACTCCAGAGCGCTCAGGACAAGGGCTGCCTTGTCCAGAACGCCGACGCCGCTACTGTTGTCCATGAAACGATACTCGCGTCTCACTCTGTGAAACGCAAGTTCAATTTTCCGTGGAACGCGCCACCCTGATACGTACACGGCCCGTGGACCGACGGGCCTGGCGGAAGACGTCCGGTACGGGGGGTACGGGCGCAGGCCGCCCCGGAAATCTCTAGTTGGGCCGGCGCCACACAGGCCGGCCGGAGGGAAAGCGATGGGTAGGACACTCGCGGAGAAGGTCTGGGACGACCACGTCGTCCGGCGCGCGGAGGGCGAGCCCGACCTTCTCTTCATCGATCTGCACCTGCTGCACGAGGTGACCAGCCCCCAGGCCTTCGACGGCCTCCGTCAGGCGGGGCGCCCCGTGCGCCGTCTCGACCTCACCATCGCGACCGAGGACCACAACACCCCCACCCTCGACATCGACAAGCCCATCGCGGACCCGGTCTCCCGGGCCCAGCTGGAGACGCTGCGCAAGAACTGCGCGGACTTCGGCGTGCGCCTGCACTCGCTGGGCGACGTCGAGCAGGGTGTCGTCCACGTCGTCGGCCCGCAGCTGGGCCTGACCCAGCCCGGCACCACGGTCGTGTGCGGTGACTCCCACACCTCCACGCACGGCGCGTTCGGCGCGCTGGCGTTCGGCATCGGCACCTCCCAGGTCGAGCACGTGCTGGCCACCCAGACGCTGCCGCTGGCCCGCCCCAAGACCATGGCCATCACGGTCGACGGCGAACTGCCCGAGGACGTCACGGCCAAGGACCTGATCCTGGCGATCATCACCAAGATCGGTACGGGCGGCGGCCAGGGCTACATCCTGGAATACCGCGGCTCCGCCATCGAGAAACTCTCGATGGAGGCCCGCATGACCATCTGCAACATGTCGATCGAGGCCGGTGCCCGCGCGGGCATGATCGCCCCCGACGAGACCACCTTCGCGTACATCGAGGGCCGCGCCCACGCCCCGCAGGGCGAGGACTGGGACGCCGCCGTCGCGTACTGGAAGACCCTGAAGTCGGACGACGACGCGGAATTCGACGCGGAGGTCGTCATCGACGCCGCCTCCCTCGCGCCGTTCGTCACCTGGGGCACCAACCCCGGCCAGGGGGCACCGCTTTCGGCCGCCGTCCCCGATCCTGCTTCGTACGAAGACGCTTCGGAGCGGCACGCCGCCGAAAAGGCCCTGGAGTACATGGGGTTGACCGCCGGACAGCCGCTGCGGGACATCAAGGTCGACACCGTCTTCGTAGGTTCGTGCACCAACGGCCGCATCGAGGACCTGCGCGCCGCCGCGCAGATCGTGGGAGGCCGCAAAGTCGCCGACGGCGTACGCATGCTGGTCGTCCCCGGCTCCGCGCGCGTCGGTCTGCAGGCCGTCTCCGAGGGCCTCGACCTGGTCTTCAAGGAGGCCGGCGCCGAATGGCGGCACGCGGGCTGCTCGATGTGTCTGGGCATGAACCCCGACCAGCTGGCCCCCGGTGAGCGCTCCGCGTCCACCTCCAACCGCAACTTCGAGGGCAGGCAGGGCAAGGGCGGCCGTACGCACCTGGTGTCGCCGCAGGTCGCCGCCGCCACGGCCGTACTGGGCCATCTGGCGTCCCCCGCCGACCTGTCCGATGCCGACGTCCGTACGCCCGCTGGAGTCCGATAGCCATGGAAGCATTCACCAAGCACACCGGCCGGGCGGTCCCGCTGCGCCGCAGCAACGTGGACACCGACCAGATCATCCCCGCCCACTGGCTCAAGAAGGTGACCAGGGACGGCTTCGAGGACGGGCTCTTCGAGGCCTGGCGCAAGGACTCGTCCTTCGTCCTCAACCAGCCCGAGCGCGCGGGCGCCACGGTCCTGGTCGCGGGCCCCGACTTCGGCACCGGCTCCTCGCGCGAACACGCCGTCTGGGCCCTGCAGAACTACGGCTTCAAGACGGTCATCTCCTCGCGCTTCGCGGACATCTTCCGCGGCAACTCTCTGAAGAACGGCCTGCTCACAGTGGTTCTGGAGCAGAAGATCGTGGACGCGCTCTGGGAGCTCACCGAGAAGGATCCCGAGGCCGAGATCACCGTCGACCTGGAGGCCCGTGAGGTGCGCGCCGAGGGCATCACGGCCGCCTTCGAACTCGACGAGAACGCCCGCTGGCGGCTGCTGAACGGGCTGGACGACATCTCCATCACCCTGCAGAACGAGGCGGACATCTCCACGTACGAGGCCAAGCGGCCCTCCTACAAGCCGCGGACCGTTCAGGTCTGACCGGATCCCTCTGGTCGGAGCCGGATCCGCACGGCTGATTCCAGCCAGGCGACAAGCCTGATGTACCCCCAATCGTGGACGGTTGGGGGTACATCCGTGTCTGCCTCCGGAAGGGGTGTTCCGGCCTTTGTGATTGGCCTCAACTACCCTTGTTTACTGGTCCCTTGATGGGGTAGCCGAACCCCGGCAGAGCCACATGGGGCGGTGTGCGGGAGGCCCTCGGGAGGCGGTAGTTACCCCCTGCGCAGGCGACAACTCGCCCCAGATGGCACAATCTGTGCATGGAACACGACGGCCAACTCGACCTCTATGCGGCAGTCGCGTCCCAACTCAAGGAAGCGCACACATCGGTGCGCGCACTGCAAGTCCCGGAGGGCGTACGGATGGCGCTGACCCGGAAGCTGCTGGTCATTACGGCCGTGGCCAAACACGATCTCGCCGATGCGACAAGGCGTCTGGAGCGGTTCACGACGGACCTCGACGAGGGCCGAATCCCCGAAGAGGAACGCTGAGGAACTTGGGCGGCGCCCCAGTTCGTTGCGGCACAAGGGTGATTAGCCCGTTTCGTGTTTGATTTGCGGTATATATCTGCCTAACGTGCGAAAAAGCTTGAACACTTTCGTTCTGGCAATGTCTCCGAAGGGGAAGACGTGAACAAGGCGCAGCTCGTAGAAGCGATTGCCGACAAGGTCGGCGGGCGTCAGCAGGCCGCTGACGCGGTCGACGCCGTACTGGACGCCGTGGTGCGTGCAGTTGTCGGCGGGGACCGGGTCTCGGTCACCGGCTTCGGTTCCTTCGAGAAGGTGGACCGTCCGGCCCGTTACGCCCGCAACCCCCAGACCGGAGAGCGGGTTCGGGTCAAGAAGACCTCCGTGCCCCGCTTCCGCGCGGGCCAGGGCTTCAAGGACCTGGTGAGCGGCTCGAAGAAGCTCCCCAAGAACGACGTGGCGGTCAAGAAGGCCCCCAAGGGCAGCCTGAGCGGTGGCGCTTCCGCCACGGTCAAGAAGGCCGCGGCCAAGAAGGCCACCACCGCCAGGAAGGCGACGGGCGCCGCGAAGAAGACCACGGCCGCGGCGACGACCCGGAAGGCGACCGCGGCGAAGAAGACGTCGTCCGCAGCTGCGAAGAAGACCACCGCCACGGCCAAGAAGACGACCGCCAAGAAGACCTCGGCGGCCGCGAAGAAGACCACGGCGGCGGCGAAGAAGACCACCGCGAAGAAGGCGGCGGCCAAGAAGGCCCCCGCGAAGAAGGCCGCGGCCAAGAAGGCGCCGGCCAAGAAGTCGGCGGCCCGTACGACCACCACCGCCAAGAAGGCCACCGCCCGCAGGTAGACAGGGGCGCAGGGCATAAACGCGCCGGGCCGGGCTCCCACGGGGG
>NZ_JBHWZP010000093.1:0-29771 GCF_042728395.1 Streptomyces sp. NPDC060205 | reverse complement strand
GCCCGGATTTCTCCGGGCGCCCCCTACTCGTATCTGCTGGTCCGGCGCCCACCAGCCCGTCCGGCGTTCGAGGACGAGGCCGTTCAGGCCGACGCGGGGGTCCGGGGTCGGCAGCCCTCGGTGGACCACACCGGCGCAGAGTCCCTACTCGACGGACCGAGCCGCCGCCTGCCGCTCCTTCTCCGCCTTCTCCTCGGCCTCCATCTCGGCGAAGACGTCGATCGGCGGCGGAGCCTTCGCGAGGAACACCCACGTCAGCCACACCGCAAGCAGGAACGGCGGAATCTTCAGCGCGATCAGGACCCAGCCGAACTGCGTCGTGTCGGCCCACCAGTAGAGCGGGAAGAGGATCGCGCACTTGGCGAGCAGGATGAGACCCCACGCGTAACTGGCCTTCGCGTACGCCTTCTTGCGGCCGGGGTTGCGCGTACGCCAGGAGAGGTTCTCCTTGAAGACCGGCCCGAGGATCAGGCCGATCAGCGGGACCCCGGCGAGCGTCGTGACGATGTACGCGAGGGCGAGCCCCAGCGTGTACAGCATGCCCGGCAGATAGAAGTCCTTGGCGTTGCCCGTCATCATCGCGAAGACGACACCGAAGGCGACACCGAAGACACCGCTGAACGCGTGCTTGACGGTGTCCTTCATGACCAGACGGACCACGACGAGCAGGATCGAGACACCGAGCGCCGCGATGGCCGCCGAGTGCAGGTCCTTGTTGATCGTGAAGATCGTGACGAAGAGCAGGCCCGGCAGGACCGTCTCGATCATGCCCCGCAGACCGCCGAACGCCTCGAAAAGGGCGGCTTCGGTCACCGCCCGTGAGTCCTGCGCATCCTGCGCGTCCCGCTGGGCGTCTTCGGTCGGCTTGTCGAGCGACGTCACCGGCTACTCCCGTCCGAGGGGTCTGAGTTCGTACTTCGGATTGAACAGCACGCGCCGGCCCCGGCTCATCGAGATACGGCCCGACGCCATCAGCTTGCGCCCCGGTTCTATCCCCACGATGGAACGCCTGCCGAGCCACACCACGTCCAGGGCGGCCGAACCGTCGAACAGCTCGGCCTCCAGGGCCGGGACACCGGCCCTCGGGCGCAGGGTGACCGTGCGCAAGGTACCAGTAACCGTGACCACCTGTCGGTCGCGGCAGTCACCGATACGGGTGCAGCCCGCGGTCTCGGCGTCCTCGCGCAGCTCCTCCGACTCCAGGTCCTCCTGGGAGCTGGAGAGCCGGTCGATCATGCGCCGGAACCGGCCCGCCGGCTTTTCGGATCGAGGGACAGCACTCATACCTCAAAGCGTACCGGGGGCCGCTGACAGGAACGTACCCGTAGCACTAACGCTCGAACCGGTAGCCCATCCCCGGTTCGGTGACGAAGTGCCGCGGGTGCGAGGGGTCCACCTCCAGTTTGCGGCGGAGCTGAGCCATGTAGACCCGCAGGTAGTTCGTCTCGGTGCCGTAGGAGGGGCCCCAGACCTCCTGGAGCAGCTGTTTCTGGCTGACCAGCCGGCCCGTGTTGCGCACCAGCACCTCCAGGAGGTGCCACTCGGTCGGGGTGAGCCGCACGTCACGGCCGTCCCGGTGGACCTTCTTGGCGGCCAGGTCGACGGTGAAGTCCTCCGTCGTGACGATCACGTCGTCCTCGCCGCCGCCGGTGGGCTCGGCCCGGCGGACGGCCGCGCGCAGCCGGGCGAGCAGCTCGTCCATGCCGAAGGGCTTGGTCACGTAGTCGTCGGCGCCCGCGTCCAGGGCCTCGACCTTCTCGTCGGAGGAGTGCCGGGCGGACAGGACGAGGATCGGTACGCGTGTCCAGCCGCGCAGTCCCCTGATCACCTCGACGCCGTCCATGTCGGGCAGGCCCAGGTCGAGCACGACGACGTCGGGGTGGCGGGCGGCGGCGAGCTGGAGGGCGGTGGCGCCGTCGGGGGCCGCGTCGACCTCGTACTTGCGTGCCTTGAGATTGATCACGAGGGCTCGGGTGATCTGCGGCTCGTCGTCGACCACGAGGACCCGGGTCATGAAGCCTGCCTTTCCGGTTGTACGGGGCCTTCTTGCACGCGTTCTGCTCGCACGGCCTCTTCTTGCACACGTTCAGCCTGAAGGGCCTCTCCTTGCACGGCCTCTTCTTGTACGGCTTCTTCTTGTACGGGTTCCTCTTGTACGGGTTCCTCTTGTACGGCCTCTTCTTGTGCGGGTTCCGCGGCGTCCGGGGCTTTTGGGCGGGCGGAGCCCACCCTGAGCGTGAGGACCATGGTGAGGCCCCCTCCAGGGGTGTCCTCGGCGTTGAGCGTGCCGCCCATGGCCTCGGCGAACCCCCGGGCGACCGCGAGGCCGAGACCGACCCCGGCACCGCGCGGGGCGTCGCCGTACCGCTGGAAGGGAGCGAATATACGGTCCTTCGCCTCGTCCGGGACGCCCCGGCCCCGGTCCACGACCCGTACCTCCACCCGGTCGCCGAGCGCGCTCGCGGCCACCAGGACGCGCTCGCCCTCGGGGCTGTACTTGACGGCGTTCTCGACGAGGTTGGCGACCGAGCGCTCCAGCAGGCCCGGGTCGACGGCGACCATGGGCAGCGTCTCGGGGATCTCCAGTTCGACGCTGTGCTCCGGTACGCCGCCGAGCGCCATCGGCACGACCTCGTCGAGGTCGATCTCGCGGATCAGGGGCGTGACCGTGCCCGTCTGGAGGCGGGACATGTCGAGCAGGTTGCCCACCAGGTGGTCGAGCCGGTCGGCGCCCGCCTCGATGCCTTCGAGCAGTTCCGCCTCGTCCTCCTCGGACCAGGCCACGTCGTCCGACCTGAGGGACGACACGGCGGCCTTGATCGCGGCCAGCGGCGTCCGCAGATCGTGACTGACGGCGGCCAGCAGGGCCGTGCGGATGCGGTTGCCCTCGGCGAGCGTGCGGGCCTGGTCGGCCTCCTGCTGCAGCCGCTTGCGGTCGAGGACGACGACGGCCTGGGCGGCGAAGGCGGCCAGCACCCGGCGGTCCTCGGCGGGCAGCACCCGGCCGGAGAGGGCCAGCGCGGTGTGGTCGCCGACGGGCATGTCCACATCGGCGGCCTCGGGGAGCGTCGGCGGGTGCGGACCCACACTGCCCGCGCAGGTCCACGGGTCGACGTCGCCGGCCCGCTCCAGGAGGGCGACCGACTCCATGCCGAAGGTCTCGCGGACCCGTTCCAGCAGGGCGTCGAGGCTGGTCTCGCCGCGCAGGACGCTGCCCGCGAGGAAGGAGAGGATCTCGGACTCGGCGCGCAGCCGGGCCGCCTGATGCGTGCGGCGGGCCGCCAGGTCCACCACCGAGGCGACCGAGATGGCCACCCCGACGAAGATCACGATGGCGACGATGTTCTTGGGGTCCGAGACGGTGAGCCGGTGCAGCGGCGGGGTGAAGAAGTAGTTCAGCAGCAGGGAGCCGAAGGCCGCCGAGGCCAGCGCCGGGAGCAGTCCGCCGAGCAGGGCCGCCGCCACGGTCAGGGTCAGGAACAGCAGCATGTCGTTGGCGAGCCCGAGGTCCGCGTCGGCGTTGATCAGCAGCAGCGCGAGGACCGCGGGGCCGACGACACCGGTAAGCCAGCCCGCGATGATCCGGGACCGGCCCAGGCGCGCGCCCCGGGCGACCGGCAGGCCGCGCCCCTTGCCCGCCTCGTCGTGGGTGACGATGTGCACGTCCAGGTCGGGCCCCGACTCGCGCGCGACCGTGGCGCCGACGCCTGGTCCGAACACGTACTGCCAGGCCTTGCGGCGTGAGGAGCCGAGCACGATCTGGCTGGCGTTGACGCCGCGGGCGAACTCAAGCAGCGCGGACGGGATGTCGTCGCCCACGACGTGGTGGAAGGTGCCGCCCAGGTCCTCGGCAAGGGTCCGCTGGACGGCGAGTTCCTTGGGCGAGGCGGAGGTGAGGCCGTCGCTGCGGGCGATGTAGACCGCCAGCACCTCGCCGCCGGCGCCCTTCTCGGCCAGCCGGGCGGCCCGGCGGATCAGCGTCCGGCCCTCGGGACCGCCGGTGAGGCCGACGACGATGCGTTCGCGGGCCTGCCAGGTGGAGCGGATGCCGTGCTCACCCCGGTACTGCTGGAGGTACTCGTCGACGCGGTCGGCGACCCACAGCAGGGCCAGCTCGCGCAGCGCGGTGAGGTTGCCGGGGCGGAAGTAGTTGGACAGGGCCGCGTCGACCTTGTCCGGCTTGTAGATGTTGCCGTGCGCCATCCGGCGGCGGAGCGCCTGGGGCGACATGTCGACCAGCTCGATCTGGTCGGCCCGCCGCACCACCTCGTCGGGGAGGGTCTCGCGCTGGCGTACGCCCGTTATCGACTCGACGACGTCGCCGAGCGATTCGAGGTGCTGGATGTTGACCGTCGAGACGACGTCGATGCCGGCGGCGAGCAGTTCCTCGACGTCCTGCCAGCGCTTGGCGTTGCGGGAGCCGGGCACGTTGGTGTGCGCCAGTTCGTCCACCAGGGCGACGGCGGGGGCGCGCTCCAGGACCGCGTCGACGTCCATCTCGGTGAAGGCCGCGTCACGGTGGGCCAGCTCCCTGCGAGGGATCTGCTCCAGGCCGTGCAGCATCACCTCCGTGCGCGGCCGGTCGTGGTGCTCCACGAAGGCCACCACACAGTCCGCGCCCCGCTCGACACGGCGGTGCGCCTCGGACAGCATCGCGTACGTCTTGCCGACGCCGGGTGCCGCACCGAGATAAATCCGAAGCTTGCCGCGTCCCATGGCCTCATTGTCTTCCCAAACGCACTGCGTGGCTGGGTAGACCATACGACCGCCGATCCGGACGAATGGGACACCGGACAAGGACAACGACGACCTTGACACAACCCTGACGCACACCGCTTCCCGCGGGCAGGGATTTCAGGGGCGCGGGAAACGGCGCAGCTTCTCGCGCTTCAGGGCCGCAGCCCCAGGGGCGCGGGGAACTGCGCAATCCTTTGCTTCTAGGGGCGCGGGGAACGGCGCAATCTCTTAGGGGCGCGGGGAACTGCGCGACCAGCCCCCACCGGGCCGCAGACGAAATCCGGCGCCCAGAGCCTGCCCCGGTAGGGAACCCCCGGGCCCCTGCCGTCAGCTCTCCACGATCTCGCCGTCTCGCAGCTCAAGGACCCGGTCGGCCAGGCCCAGGAGGGCCGCGTCATGCGTGGCAACAAGCGCGGTCACCCGCTCACTACGCACCACCGCCCGCAACAACTCCATCACCCCGATCCCGGTCTCCGCATCGAGCTGCCCGGTCGGCTCATCGGCAATGAGCAGCGCGGGATTGTTCGCGAGAGCACGTGCGATGGCGACCCGCTGCTGCTGCCCTCCGGACAGCTCACCGGGCCGCTGCGCCGCATGGTCGGCGAGCCCGACCAGCGAGAGCAGCAGCTCGACACGCTCCTCGCGCTCCCGCGGATCGGCCCGGCGCAGCCGCATCGGCACGCCCACGTTCTCGGCGGCCGTCAGGATCGGGATCAGCCCGAAGGACTGGAAGACGAAGCCGATACGGTCCCGGCGCAGCTCAAGGAGCCCGTTCTCGCCGAGACCGGAGAGGTCGAGCCCGTCGACCGTGATCCGCCCCCCGTCCGGCTCGTCGAGCCCGCCGACCAGGTTCAGCAGCGTGGTCTTGCCCGATCCCGATCGCCCCTTGAGCGCGACGAGTTCCCCGCGCGGTATGTCGAACGACACCCCGCGCAGGGCGTGCACGGCGGTGGTTCCGCTGCCGTACGAGCGGTGGACGTTCGCCACCCGGACCATCGCGTCCGTGGCGACCGCGTCCGTGACGACCTGAGTGCTCATGGCTCTCCCCCGTGGACCGGGCGCCAGTATCACCGTCCGGCGCCCGGACCTGCAACGGTTCAGCTCGGGTTGTCGCCGTGCGTGAGCGTCTCCCAGGCGACGAACAGGTTGTTGCTGCCCGCCGGACGGTTCTGCGCCGTCAGCCGCTCGGTGTTGCTCATGGCGATGCCGAGACGGTTGTGCAGGGCGTTGTAGCCGACCTCGGTGACCGGCCCGAGCCCGAGGTTCAGCGACCCGCCGCACAGCCAGCTCGGGGCCGCCTCGCCGAGCTGGTACTTCGCCTGGAAGCCGAGCGCGTGCCGCAGTCGCTCGCCGACGTCGGTGCCGTACAGGTCCTGGCCCTGGATGCGGCTCGTCTCGGCGATGTGCGCGATCGCGGAGATCCCGTATCCGGTGTGCGTGAAGTCCCGGCAGGTCTCCTGGGTGACTCCGTTGACGAAGGTGGACTGTCCCTGCCAGTAGTTGACGATCTTCTGGGTGGTGTCGAGGTTCTGGCTCGGCACGGTCTTCGGCAGGGCGCCGTCGGAGGCTATGTAGACGTAGGCGGCCGTACGGGTGCGGAACTTGGCCATGGCCTTGTCGTACGAGGCCTTGTCCTCCAGGAAGACGGAGATGCCGACGGCGGCCTCCATCATCGACAGCTCCCAGTTGCCGTTGGAGTTCGAGCCGTTGATGACCTTGGGCAGATAGACGTCGCGCAGCATCGTCGAGAAGCGCCCGGAGTTCGCCCAGCCGCCGTCGTACGTGTACTTGATGATCTCGGCGGCCTTGGGCCAGGACGAGCCCGCCCAGCCGGTCTGCAGCGGTGCGTTGCTGTTGGTGTGGTCCTTGATGGTCGCGGACCAGGCGTCCATCAGCTCGATCGCCTTCTTCGCGTACCGGGCGTCGCGTGTGACGTACCAGGCGAGCGCCTGGGTGTACGCGGCGATCGCGTCCTCGCGTTCGTCGGTGCAGCCGTAGTTGGGGTTCGAGTACGAGCCGCACTCGACGACCGCGCGGGGCTTGGCGGTGCGCGTGAGCGAGCCGTACTTGCTCGCCATCATCTGGTCGTACGCGCCCTTCCAGGGCTGCGCACCCGCGTTGACCTGCTGTCGGGCGAAGTCCAACTGGCCGCGGGAGACGGTGACTCCGGGGTGCGCGAAGGTCGCGGGTGCCGCCTCGGCACGCTCGGCGGCGGGCCAGGCGAGGGCGCCGGCCAGCAGGGCGGTGACGGTGGCGAGGAGCGCGAAGCGGGATGCCCCGCGGTGGCGCGCGGGGCGTGCCGGGCGAGCCGGGCGTGAGCGTGCGGGGCGTGGGGGGACCGGAGCGGTCGGCTTCATGGGGGGCCATCCGTTCTCGTATGTGAACACGGAATGCCTTTATGAACACAGGCGTTGGCCGGGACCATAGGTACAGACCATGTCCGCGTCAAGAGAAACGGCGGGCGCCGACAGCGGGCCGGCAAGGACCCGGCCACCCCCGACCGCCCGGTGAACCCCTCAGGCCTTGACCGTGAAGCCGTGCTGCCGGCCGAGCTTCTTGAGGGTGGTCTGCCCGGGAATGCCGTTCGCCGCCGTCCCGCTGAAGCCGTAGCGGCGCTGCAGGGCCGCGTACGCCTCGACGGTCCTGCTGCCGAAGGATCCGTCGGCCCACTGCGCGGGCAGCAACCCCTCGGCCACCAGGGCCTTTTCGACGACCAGGACGTCCTTCCTGTGCGTCTTGCCGCCCTGGGGCAGCCCCGGGTCGCGGCGCGCGGCGGCGATCAGATTGCTGAGGTCGACGACGGGCCCAGCGGGTGCGCCGCCGCTGTCCGGCTTCTCGGCCGGGGCCGCCTCGAAGAGGGCGGACCTGTCGATGTCGCCCGGGTCCCAGTGGTCGTTGCCCGGGATGTTCGCGTGGCCGTAGTGGCCGCCCTTGCTCATCCAGACCGAACGGGGGCGGTTGGTGGCATCGGCGGCCGAGGTGGCGAGGCGCCCGGCCGGGAAGGTGTCCGGGATCTTCCAGGAGCGGATCGCGGCCATCATGGCCCGGTAGTTCGGGCCCGGCTTCCAGGTCCTGGTGAACGGCTTCGAGGCCCGCCCCAGCACCTCGATCTGGATGCAGACCTTTCCGACGCGGTTGGTCCTCGTCGACCCGTCGTTGAGCAGTGCGCGGGCACTGTGGTTCAGCGGGCCGAACTGTCCGAGGCGGTCGGTCGTCGGGTCGTAGAGCAGGTGCGGCTCGGCGGTCTTGCGGATCAGATGCGCCGCCACGGCCTTGAAGGCGTCGTCGCCCGTGCCGCTCTCCGTGGTGTGCCAGACGACACGGCCCGGAACCGACGGAAGGTCCATCGCGCCTCCGATGCTCCCGTCACCCAGGCGCTGTGCCTTCTCGATCCAGTTGGTACCCACTTCGCATCCCCCATGGATTCGCATGATCGGCAAGTCGGGTGTGGATCACGGAAGTTGAGATCTCCACCCTCCTTCGTCATGCCCAGGGTGACGCAGAGTAGCCACATCCGGGGTGCGACTCCGGGTCTTCTTCACCCATTCGGCCCACAAGCGGGCCCTCGAAAAGCACCAGTGTCCAGACATGAATGAGGGAGCAGCCGGATGAAGAGCCTCCGCGACCACCACCCGCGCCGCGCCCGCCACCCTTCCCTCCCGCCCGGCCCCTCCCCACCCGTTCCGACCCGTCCCCGGGTGCCCCCATGCCCCACCCATGGGCCCGCTCACCGGCTTCGACCTGCGATGAACGGCCCCCGAGGGCGCCATCCCGACCGAGCGACCACCCCGGCCGCGCACGACTACGGGCCGCACCCCCCGAAGGGAATGCGGCCCGTCGCACACGTAGGAGCACGCGGCCGTGGAGGCTGCCTAGCGGACCTCGGTGATCTCCGGTCCGCGCTGCAACTGCCCCATGCCGCCGGAGAAGCGGGACCCGGCCTGCTCCTCCTGCTGAACACCCTCAGCGACCATCTGCGCGTCGTCCGGCAGCTTCAGCACGATCGGGTCGCGCGGGGCCATCGGGCCCTCGCCGCGGACCACCACGGTGTCCCGGAAGATCTGCTCCAGCAGACCGGCGGCCTGCGGCTGCACCGCGCCCTGCCCGGAGATCACTCCGCGCAGGAACCAGCGGGGACCGTCCACACCGATGAACCGGACGACCTGGAAGCCGCCCGTGCCGTCCGGCAGCTGCACCGGTACCTGGGCACGCAGCTCCCAGCCCAGCGGCCCCTCGACCTCGTCGATGACACCGCCCTGCTGGGTGATGCCGGTGGCGATCTCCTCGCGCACCTCGCCCCAGATGCCCTCGCGCTTGGGAGCGGCGAAGGCCTGCAACTGGACGGCGCTGTCCTTGAGCACCACGGTGGCCGCGACGATCGCGTCGCCCGCGACCTCCACCCGGAGCTCCATGCCGTCGACCCCGGGCACGAAAAGGCCGCCCAGGTCGACCCGGCCGTCGGCCGGGTCGCGCACCTCGGTGCTGTCCCAGGGACCGTCGGGGCGCGGCTCCGGTTCGAGCCTCACGCGCTCGCGCTCCGCCCCGTCCGCCTCAGTGCCGACTCCGTCGACCTGCTCGGCCTCGCCCGCCGCGTCCTCGGCGGCACTGCCCTTCTTGCGACGTCCGAACACGTCACTGTCCTTCCCGGTCGGATACGACCGAAGCGTATCGATTCCCACCCGTTGTGCCGCCCACCGCGGAATGCCCGCCGGTGGACCCGAAGCCCCCTGCGGCCCGCGCCGAGTCGGGAAGCTCCGCGACTTCCTGGAAGCTCACCTTCTCGACCTGCTGGACGACCAGTTGGGCAATCCGGTCGAAGCGCTCGAACCGCACGGACTCGCGCGGGTCGAGATTCACCACGATCACCTTGATCTCCCCACGGTACCCGGCATCAACCGTCCCCGGGGCATTCACGAGAGCGACACCGCAGCGGGCGGCCAGCCCCGAACGCGGGTGCACGAAGGCCGCGTACCCCTCGGGAAGCGCGATGCACACTCCGGTGGGGAGCACGGCGCGTTCACCGGGCTCCAGCACATGGCTCTCGGTGGTCCGCAGATCCGCGCCGGCGTCGCCGGGGTGCGCGTAGTGCGGAAGCGGTACGTCCGGGTCGACGCGCTTGATCAGCACGCCCACCGGGGCCTGGGCGGGGGTCACGGGTTCACCTCGAAAGCACGGGCACGACGGACCTGGTCGGGGTCGTCCATGGCCGCCCGGATCTCCTCCGGCCGGCCGTTGTCGACGAAGTGGTCGACCTTGACCTCGATGAAGAGAGCGTCCGCGCGGACGGCGACGGACCCCTCGGGGCCGCCGATCCGTCCCGTGGCGGACGAGTAGATCTTGCGTCCGGCCACCGCCGTGACCTCGGCCTCCAGATACAGCACGGTGCCCACGGGCACGGGCCGTACGAAGTCGGTCTCCAGGCGGCCGGTCACGGCGATGGTGCGCAGCAGCCAGTTCAGCGAGCCGAGCGTCTCGTCGAGGGCGCTGGCGAGGACTCCGCCGTGCGCGAGGCCCGGAGCACCCTGGTGCGCGCTCTGCACGGTGAACTCGGCGGTGATCCGCACTCCGTCGCCCGCGCGGGCCTCAAGGTGCAGTCCGTGCGGCTGTCCGCCGCCGCAGCCGAAGCACTGGTCGTAGTGCGCGCCGAGGAGCTCGCCCGGGGCGGGCGCGTCGGGATGGCGCACCGGCGCCACGGCGTCGGCCGGGGGCCGCAGGGCCGAAGATGTACCACTCACAGGCGCAGACCTTACCTCCGCGTCAGCGGCCCGTACGCACCGTGGCAGGCTTGGCGGTATGCAGCCCTCCGCCTCGCCGTACGAAGAACGTCTGACCGCGCCCCGATCCTGGTGGTTCGTCTGCCTGCTGGTGGGCGTCTCGATGGCGCTGATCCTGCTCCCCTTCGGCACGCTGCCCCTGCTGGGCGGCCTGGTCGGCGGGACGGCGGTGTCGGCGGTGGTGGCCAGTTCGTACGGCTCCGCGCGGATCCGCGTGGTGGGCGGCGCACTGATCGCCGGGGAGGCCAGGATCCCGGTCTCCGCCCTGGGCGAGGCGCACGTCCTCGACCCCGAAGAGGCCCGCGCCTGGCGGTCGTTCAGGGCCGACGCGCGCGCCCACATGCTGCTGCGGGCGTACATCCCGACGGCTCTGCGCGTGGACATCACCGACCCGGCCGACCCGACTCCGTACGTCTATCTGTCGACCCGCGACCCGGAGCGCCTGGCGGCGGCCCTGGAGTCCGCGCGCACGAACGCGTAGACGGGCGGCGACCGCGGCCGGACCGCGCCGGGGCCGTCCCGGTGTCCACCACGACGTCCGGCCCGGGGTCCGACCCGGAGCTGTACCCGAGCCCGAATCGAACAAGTTTCCGTACGCGTACCCGTACGGAAACTTTCCCTTTCAGGGGACAGAACTTTGCCCGCCGCGAGAGATGCGGCGGCCGGTGGCCCGTGCCGGGGTCAGCTCCCCAGCTCCCTGCGGAGGTCGCCCATGCTCAGCGGGTCGGCCGGCTCCTCCAGGGGCGGCAGCGCCGGGAGGGCGTCCCACGGCACCTGCACCTTGCGGAGGTCCTTGCGGACCCGGTCCGCGAGCTTTCTCGTGTCACGGCGGTTCATGAGCGCCCCGACGGCCGCGCCGACCATGAACGGCATCAGGTTCGGCAGGTTGCGGACCGTGCGCTTCATGATCTGCTGGCGCAGCTCGCGCTTCATCTGGCCCCCGAGGGCCGCGTTGAGCGTCGACGGTTTGGTCACGTCGATGCCGCGCTCCTCCGACCACGAGTTCAGATACGTGGTGGAGCGCTCTTTCAGGTTGCCGGGCGGTCGCAGGCCGTAGACCTCGTACAGCTCGGCGATCAGTTTCAGTTCGATGGCGGCGACGCCGGTGACCTCGGCGGCCAGTTCCGTGGGCATGGCCGGCGGTACGGGCATCATCGCGGCGGCGCCGACGCCGGCGCCCACGGTGGACGTCGCGTTGCACGCGCCCGCGACGAGCTTGTCCGCGAGCTGTTCGGGCCCAAGGCCCGGGAACTGCCTGCGGAGTGCGGCGAGGTCGCGTACGGGGATCCGCGGGGCGATCTCGATGATGCGGTCGGTGACGTACGCCAGGGCGGCCCTGGCGCGGCTGCCGCCCTTACGGACGCCTTCCGCGACCCCGTGGCCGACGGCGGCCACCCGGCGTCTGGCGACAGGCGCCTTGGTCTCCGGCACCTCCAGAGCGCCGGAGGCGCCTGTCGCGTCCACTGCTTCGAGCGAGGCCGGGTGGCCCCGCTCGTCGTCGTGCGAGCCGTCCTGAGACGGACCGGCCGCTCCCCGGTCACGGAAGCGGCGCTTCCAGGGCGGGGTCGAGCCTGTCACGGCCGACCCTGCCTCAGTCGCAGTCGCGGCAGATCGGCTGACCGTTCTTCTCGCGGGCCAGCTGACTGCGGTGGTGGACCAGGAAGCAGCTCATGCAGGTGAACTCGTCCTGCTGCTTCGGCAGGACCCGGACGGCCAGTTCCTCGTTCGAAAGGTCCGCTCCGGGCAGTTCCAGGCCTTCGGCGGCCTCGAACTCGTCCACGTCGACCGCCGAAGTCGACTTGTCGTTCCGGCGAGCCTTCAGTTCTTCAAGGCTGTCCGAGTCGACGTCGTCGTCGGTCTTGCGTGGGGTGTCGTAATCCGTTGCCATTGTCGCTCTCCCCCTCTGGGTGTCTGCGGTGTCTCAGCGCAGGTAACGCGTGAGAGGCCGGACTTGTGCCCGACCTGAGGCGGAGATTTTGCCTCACATCAAGGTCTGTTACTCAATCGACACCCAACCGGACTCCTGAGGAGTGATCGGCTTGGATGGCGAAGCGGACCGTACACGGTCCGAATGCCGCACTTCAAAGGCGTCTCACCGTGTACTTCCCGTGATCTCGACCCCCGAAAACCCGGATTATCCCGGCTTTCCGGCAGTCCTGTTGATCACGGAGGGTAGATGACCGGAAAGTAGCCCTGTGATCGATCACACACGAGCGTGCCTTTCGTTTGCCCGGGAAATTCCGCGCAAAGCGAACATCCTCGCGTGTCGGCGACATGGTCTCAGATAGGCAGGGCCACTCGCATCACCAGGCCACCCCCCTCGCGCGGTTCCGCGACGATGTGGCCGCCGTGCGCGCGGGCCACCGACCTGGCGATCGACAGCCCCAGACCCACACCCTTGTCACTTCCCGTCCGCTCGGTGCGCAGCCGCCGGAACGGCTCGAAAAGATTGTCGACCTCGTACGCGGGGACCACGGGACCGGTGTTCGACACCGTGAGGACCGCCTGGCCGTGCTGCACCTGCGTGACGACCTCGACCCAGCCGTCCTGTGCCACGTTGTAGCGCACGGCGTTCTGGACGAGGTTCAGGGCGATCCGCTCCAGGAGGACGCCGTTGCCCTGGACGACCGCGGCGGCCCGTTCCCCGCGGACCTCCACGCCCTTCGCGTCCGCCTCGCCGCGCACCTGGTCTATGGCCTGCGAGGCGACCTCGGCGAGGTCGACCGGCTTGCGCTCGACGATCTGGTTGTCGCTGCGGGCGAGCAGCAGCAGGCCCTCGACGAGCTGCTCGCTGCGCTCGTTGGTGGCGAGCAGGGTCTTGCCCAGCTGCTGCAGCTCCATGGGGGCGCCCGGGTCGGACAGGTGCACCTCCAGGAGCGTGCGGTTGATCGCCAGGGGCGTCCGCAGCTCGTGCGAGGCGTTCCCGACGAACCGCTGCTGGGCCGTGAAGGCCCGCTGCAGCCGCTCCAGCATGTCGTCGAAGGTGTCCGCCAGCTCCTTGAGCTCGTCGTCCGGGCCGTCCAGCTCGATCCGCCGGGACAGGTCCGAGCCCGCCACCGCGCGCGCGGTGCGGGTGATCCGGCCCAGCGGCGACAGAACCCGGCCCGCCATCGCGTAGCCGAAGGCGAAGGCGATCACGGCGAGGCCGAGGAGGGCCATCAGCGAGCGGCTGAGCAGTCCGTCCAGGGCGTGCTGCCGCTGGACGGCGGTGCACTCCTTGAGCATGGCGTTCAGCTCTTGGTTGTTGCCCGCCCCGCTCAGCTGCGGACAGGTGGCGCTGGTGAGTTCGAGGTTGCTGCCGGTCACCTGGAAGTCGACGCCGCTGCCCTCGTGCAGGGCCTGGGCCGCCAGCAGATAGATGATCGACAGCAGCAGGATCCCGGCGATCAGGAACATCCCGCCGTACAGCAGCGTGAGCCGTATGCGGATGGTCGGGCGCAGCCAGGGGAAGGGCGGTTCCGGTTTCCTCGGGTCCCAGGTGGGCTTCGGGGGCGCCTTGGGGGGCGCGGGGGTGGTGGTCATCGGGGTCAGATCCGGTATCCGGAGCCGGGCACGGTGACGATGACCGGCGGCTCGCCGAGCTTGCGGCGCAGGGTCATCACCGTGACCCGCACGACGTTGGTGAACGGGTCGGTGTTCTCGTCCCAGGCCTTCTCCAGGAGCTGCTCGGCGGAGACGACCGCGCCCTCGCTGCGCAGCAGGACCTCCAGGACGGCGAACTCCTTGGGCGCGAGCTGGACCTCCTTGCCGTCGCGGAAGACCTCGCGGCGGTTGGGGTCGAGCTTGATCCCCGCGCGCTCCAGGACGGGCGGCAGCGGCAGGCTCGTACGCCGGCCGAGTGCACGCACGCGTGCCGTCAGCTCGCTGAACGCGAAAGGCTTGGGGAGGTAGTCGTCGGCGCCGATCTCCAGGCCCTCCACCCGGTCGCTGACGTCCCCGGAGGCCGTGAGCATCAGCACGCGGGTCGGCATGCCGAGCTCGACGATCTTCCGGCAGACGTCGTCGCCGTGCACGAGCGGCAGGTCACGGTCGAGGACGACCACGTCGTAGTCGTTGACGCCGATGCGCTCCAGGGCGGCCGCGCCGTCGTACACGACGTCGACGGCCATGGCCTCCCGGCGCAGTCCGGTGGCCACCGCATCGGCGAGCAGCTGCTCGTCCTCGACGACGAGTACGCGCACGTCGCTTGTCCTTCCTGTGTCCGCCCGCGCGGCGGCTTCTGCGCGCACACGGGCGGGGTCCGATGGGGTCCTTGCGCCCGAACGCAGCCGAGAGCAGGGAGGGTGGGACTCCATCCTGCCCTTTTCGGCCATAAGTCGGCTGTAAGACGGGTTCGGAGGGTGGGGAATGCCAGATTTTCTCGGGGGGTTGAGGTTTCCGTCGAAGGGAGCGAGGGGAGGACGGCTTTACACCCCGCGATCACGCTCTGCTTGTGCCGCACCACCCGGCGGTACGTCATGGTCCGCTTCCGCAGAGCGGGCGTGGGTGTCCGGCACTGACGCCGCCCGGCTGGGCAGCGCCGGGCATCCCTGGAGACGTGATCGCCCCTTCCGAACGGCACACCCCCGTGCCACCACCGACCCACGACCCAGGACGAGGGGGCGCAGCATGGACGCATTCACCGCAGGACTTCTGCAGCGCATAAGGGCGACCGAGTCCGACCTGACGATGGCTCGCGAGACCGGCGACGACTTCCTCGCGGAGGTCGAGCAGGCGGAGCTCGACGACCTGCACCGCCTTGCCGCGGAGCACGGTGTGCAGGTCGGCGTGACACACGTCTGACCCATTTCGTGACAGGAGCGGGGCCCCGGCAGATCCAGCCCGGGGTCCCGCTCGGTCGTCCGTCACGCCCTTCCGGCGGCGCGCCGCCGGCCGCGTGCCTGCCGTGTGCTGTCAGTCGTGCCAGGCGCCGAGTTCGTCGAGCCGGGACTGGAGGGTCTCGAAGAGGCCGGGCGGGGCCGCGACCGTCAGGTCGGGCGACAGGGGCTCTCCGGGGCGTCCGCCGGTCAGCGCGCCCGCCTCCCGGGCGATCAGGTCGCCCGCGGCGTAGTCCCAGGGGTTGAGTCCCCTCTCGTAGTACGCGTCCAGGCGGCCCGTCGCCACGTCGCACAGGTCGATGGCCGCCGAGCCGCCGCGGCGGATGTCGCGAACCTGGGCGATCAGCTGCCCGACCACCTCGGCCTGCCGGGTCCTGCGGTCGGCGAGATAGCCGAAGCCGGTGCCGACGAGGGCCAGCCCGAGGTCGGGGGCGGGCCGCACGCGCGCGGGGCGGTCCTCGACGAAGGCGCCGCCGCCCAGGACGGCCCGGTAGGTCTCCGCGCGCATCGGGGCGTGCACGACCCCCACGAGCGTCTCGCCGTCCTTGCGGGCGGCGATGGACACGGCCCAACTGGGCAGCCCGTACAGATAGTTGACCGTGCCGTCGATCGGGTCGATCACCCACTGGACACCGCTGCTGCCCTTGATGTCGGCGCCCTCCTCCCCCAGTACGCCGTCGTCCGGCCTGGCGTCGGCCAGCAGACCGGTGATCAGCTTCTCGGAGGCGATGTCCATCTCGGTGACGACGTCGACGGCGCTGGACTTGGTCGCCGCCACGCCGAGGTCGTCGGGGCGGCCGTCCCGCAGGAAGGCGCCCGCGCGGTGGGCCGCGTCGAGCGCGATCTCCAGCAGCTCGGCCTTCAGCTCGTCGTTCGCTGTGGCGGTCACGGGGCTCCTCATACGTACGGGCTGTCGGCGCCCGCGGCGGCGGGCCTGGGGGCGCGGGCCGGGCAGCAGCCCGCGGGGCAGAGGTCGTGGCTCGGGCCGAGAGCGCCGAGGGCGCAGGGCGAAACGTCTCTGCCGTTCTCGGTCGCGGCCCGCTCCAGGACGAGGTCGCGGATCGCGGCGGTGAACCGCGGGTCGGCGCCCACGGTGGCCGAGCGGCGCACCGGCAGCCCCAGCTCCGCGGCCTTCGCCGTGGCCTCCGTGTCGAGGTCGTACAGCACCTCCATGTGGTCCGAGACGAACCCGATGGGCGCCATCACGACCGCGGGGACGCCGGCCGTGTGCAGCTCCTCCAGGTGGTCGCAGATGTCCGGTTCGAGCCACGGGATGTGCGGGGCTCCCGAGCGCGACTGATAGACGAGCTGCCAGGGGTGCTCCGTCCCGGTCCGCTCGCGGACCGCGTCGGCGACGAGCCGGGCGACGTCCAGGTGCTGCCGTACGTACGCCCCGCCGTCGCCGTGGCCCTCCACCGGTCCTGAGGTGTCCGCCGCGGACGTCGGGATCGAGTGGGTGGTGAAGGCGATGTGCGCGCCCGCGCGGACGTCCTCGGGAAGCTCGGCGAGGGACTTCAGGACGCCCTCGGTCATCGGCTCGACGAACCCGGGGTGGTTGAAGTAGTGCCGGAGCTTGTCGACGCGCGGCACCTCCAGACCCTCGCCCTCCAGGGTCGCCAGGGCCCCGGCCAGGTCCTCGCGGTACTGCCGGCAGCCGGAGTACGAGGCGTACGCGCTGGTGGCCAGCACCAGGACGCGGCGGCGGCCGTCGGCGACCATCTCGCGCAGGGTGTCCGTCAGGTACGGGCCCCAGTTGCGGTTGCCCCAGTACACGGGCAGGTCCAGGCCGTGCTCCGCGAAGTCCTTGCGCAGGGCGTCCAGCAGGGCGCGGTTCTGGTCGTTGATCGGGCTGACCCCGCCGAACAGGAAGTAGTGCTGCCCCACTTCCTTGAGGCGTTCCTTGGGGATGCCCCGGCCCCGGGTCACGTTCTCCAGGAACGGGACCACTTCGTCGGGGCCCTCGGGGCCGCCGAAGGAGAGCAGGAGCAGGGCGTCGTAGGGGGTGGCATCGAGCGCGTCAGGCATACCTCGATCCTGCCATCCGCCTCCGACAATCGGGCATCGGCAGGGGGCCGAACGGCAGGTGGACAGGGTGACCGGGGAAATCCGCGGATGGGTTAGGGTCACCTGGCTCGTAAGCTGTATCCGTTGGATTCACGCCTTACCGGACCCTCACCGGAGACCACCCGTGCTCAGCCCCTACCGCGCCCTGTTCGCGGCCCCCGGCTCCAGGAGCTTCACCACCGCGGGCTTCCTCGGCCGGATGCCGCTGTCGATGATGGGCATCGGCGTGGTCACGATGATCTCCCAGGTCACCGGGCGGTACGGGCTCGCGGGCGCCCTCTCCGCGACGATCGCGCTGTCCGCGGCGGTGCTCGGGCCGCAGATCTCCCGTCTGGTGGACCGGTACGGGCAGCGGCGGGTCCTGCGGCCCGCCACGCTGTTCGCGCTCACCGCGTCCGCCGGGCTCCTGCTGACCACCCACTTCGACGGGCCGGACTGGGTGCTGTTCCTCTGTTCGGCCGGCATCGGCTGCGTACCGAGCGTCGGCGCGATGACCAGGGCGCGCTGGGCGCTCATCTACCGGGGCAGGCCCGAACTCCACACCGCGTACGCCTTCGAGTCCGTCATCGACGAGATCTGCTTCATCTTCGGGCCGATCATCTCCATCGGCCTGTGCACCGTCTGGTTCCCGGAGGCCGGGCCGCTGCTCGCGGCGCTCTTCCTGGCGGCCGGCGTCTTCTGGCTGACGGCCCAGCGCGCCACCGAGCCCCCACCGCATCCGCGCGGGCACCACACGGGCGGCTCGGCGCTGCGCTCGGCCGGACTGCAGGTCCTGGTGGCCACCTTCGTGGCGACCGGAGCGATCTTCGGCGCGGTCGACGTGGTCACCGTGGCCTTCGCCGACGAGGAGGGCCACAAGGGCGCGGCGAGCGTCGTCCTGGCCGTCTACGCGGCGGGCTCCTGCGTGGCCGGGGCCGTCTTCGGGCTGCTGCGCTTCTCGGGGGCGCCCGCCCGCAGGTGGGCCCTGGGCATCTGCGCCATGGCCGTGAGTATGATCCCCCTGCTACTGGTCGGAAACTTGCCGTTCCTGGCTGTGGCGCTGTTCGTTGCGGGCCTGTCCATCGCACCGACGATGATCACGACGATGGCCCTCGTCGAACTGCACGTACCACGCGCGAAACTGACCGAGGGCATGACATGGGTGAGCACCGGGCTCGCGGTCGGGGTAGCGCTCGGTTCCTCCCTGTCCGGCTGGGTGATCGACGCAGCCGGGGCGCGGGCCGGGTACGGGGTTCCGGTCGCGGCCGGAGCTGTCGCGGTCGCGGTGGGTTTCCTCGGGTATCGCCGGCTCAGCAGGCCGGTTCCGCAGCGGGGAGGAACCCATGAGAAGCACAGTGAGCGCGAAGAGCGGCACCTGGCGTAACTGGGCCGGGAACGTCACCGCCCGGCCGGCCCGGGAGGTCGCTCCCGCCTCCGTGGAGGAACTCTCCGCGGCCGTGCGCCGGGCCGCCGAGGACGGACTGAGAGTCAAGGCCGTCGGTACGGGCCACTCCTTCACCGCGGCGGCGGCGACCGACGGCGTGTTGATCCGCCCTCACCTGCTGACCGGCATCCGCAGGATCGACCGCGACAACGGCACCGTCACGGTGGAGGCCGGCACACCGCTCAAGCGCCTCAACCTCGCCCTGGCCCGCGAGGGCCTGTCGCTCACGAACATGGGCGACATCATGGAGCAGACGGTGTCGGGTGCGACCAGCACCGGCACGCACGGCACCGGCCGTGACTCCGCCTCGATCGCCGCCCAGATCGCGGGACTTGAACTGGTGACCGCCGACGGTTCGGTCCTGACCTGTTCCGAGAAGGAGAACCCCGAGATCTTCGCGGCCGCCCGGATCGGGATAGGCGCCCTGGGGATCATCACCGCGATCACCTTCTCCGTAGAGCCCCTTTTCCTGCTCTCGGCCCGCGAGGAGCCGATGAGCTTCGACGAGGTGACGGGCTCCTTCGACGAACTGTTCACGGAGAACGAGCACTTCGAGTTCTACTGGTTCCCCCACACCGGCAACTGCAACACCAAGCGCAACAACCGCAGCGTGGGCCCGGAGAAGCCGGTCGGTACCGTCCGCGGCCTCTACGAGGACGAATTCCTTTCGAACGGGGTCTTCCAGGCGGCCAACTACGTGGGCCGGGCCGTCCCCGCCGCGATCCCCTCGATCGCCCGGATCTCCAGCCGGGCCCTGTCCGCGCGCACCTACACCGACATTCCCTACAAGGTCTTCACTTCTCCCCGCCGGGTGCGTTTCACGGAGATGGAATACGCGGTTCCGCGAGCCGCCCTGGTCGAGACCCTGCGCGAACTGAGGGCCATGGTCGACCGTTCGCCTCTGCGCATCAGCTTCCCGGTGGAGGTGCGCACGGCCCCCGCGGACGACATCACCCTGTCGACCGCGTCCGGCCGGGACAGCGCGTACATCGCGGTCCACATGTTCAGGGGGACGCCGTACCAGGCGTACTTCAGCGCCGCCGAGCGGATCTTCACCGCGCACGGGGGCCGGCCCCACTGGGGCAAGGTCCACACCCGGGACGCGGAGTACTTCGCCGATGTCTATCCGCGCTTCGGCGAGTTCACCGCCCTGCGCGACCGTCTCGACCCCGAACGGCGGTTCGGCAACGACTACTTGCGGCGGATCCTGGGCGACTGACGGTCCGGGCGGACCATGAGCGGCCGTCGCGCCGACCGGTTGCCCGAGCACAGGACGTACGGTCGAAGCAGCTCACTCCATTTCTGGCGATCATGTGAAGAACCAGTCTCACCATGATCACGAAAATGTCACCCCGGGCGGCCAACTCCCGCCTCCGGACAGAAGTTCGGTGGCGTGCCGATCCACGCAAGTGGCCCGAATGGAGTACTGTTGCGAGCCCTGGGACCGGACGCACGCCAGGGTGTCCGGGGCCGTACAGGACCGCCGAGAGGGGGCCCGTTGCACAGGGTGATGAGGGTCGTCACTTAGCGTTGCGAATAGGTAACCGTGCCATAACGGCGAGTTCGGGCCACCGTCCGACACGCCGGGCAACTCGGCAAGGTTGTGGCAGGCTGCACCCGGGCAGGCCACACTCGACTAGCGGAAGCAGCGACGCACGTGACGTCGGCAGGCACCACCCGGGAGGTCCCC
Source organism: Streptomyces sp. NPDC060205 (assembly GCF_042728395.1). Lineage (NCBI taxonomy): Bacteria > Bacillati > Actinomycetota > Actinomycetes > Kitasatosporales > Streptomycetaceae > Streptomyces > Streptomyces sp. NPDC060205. The sequence goes on along the minus strand of NZ_JBHWZP010000093.1, from coordinate 9,266 downwards.
ATGCCCGAACTGCGTGTCGTGGCCGTCTCCAACGACGGCACACGGCTGGTGCTGAAGGCTGCGGACAGCACGGAGTACACGCTTCCGATTGACGAGCGTCTACGCGCCGCCGTACGCGGCGACCGTCCCCGCCTCGGCCAGATCGAGATCGAGGTGGAGAGCCATCTCCGCCCCCGAGACATCCAGGCACGCATACGTGCGGGAGCATCCGCCGAAGAGGTCGCCCAGCTCGCCGGAATCCCCGTCGACCGGGTGCGCCGCTTCGAGGGCCCCGTGCTCGCCGAGCGTGCCTTCATGGCGGAGCGGGCCCGCAAGACGCCCGTCCGCCGCCCGGGCGAGACGACAGGACCCCAGCTCGGCGAGGCCGTGCAGGAGCGCCTGCTGCACCGCGGCGCCGACAAGGAGACCGTCCAGTGGGACTCCTGGCGCCGTGACGACGGCACCTGGGAGGTGCTGCTCGTCTACCGCGTGGCGAGCGAACCGCACTCCGCGAGCTGGACGTACGACCCGCCCCGGCGGCTCGTCCAGGCCGTCGACGACGAGGCGCGCTCGCTGATCGGCGAGTCCGACGACCTCGGCGCCGCCGAACCCAGCTTCCCGTTCGTCCCGCGCATCGCGCGACTGCCCCGCGACCGTCCGCTGGACCGGGCCCTGGACCGGCAGATCGAGCGGCCGAGCCTGCCGCCGTCGTCCGAACCGGACATCGAGGAGGGCGTCAGCGAGCGGGAGCGCGACTCGCTGACCAGCCTCCTGGAGGCGGTGCCCAGCTTCCGCGGCGACATGGTCGTACCCGAGCGGCCCTCGGCAGGACCCGCCGTCTCGACGGCGTCCGCGACCTCGGCCACGGAACGCTCCGCGACGGAGGAACCGCCCGTCCCGGAGCCCGAGGTGGAGGAGCCGCCGGCGCCCGCGGCCTCGGCCGGTTCGGCCTACGCGGATGTGCTCATGCCGCGCTCGGTGGCCAGCCACCGCGACCGGCTCGTCGGCGCCACCGACCGGCAGGCCGAGGCGGACGGCGTCCGTCCGGGACGCAGAGCGGCCGTACCGAGCTGGGACGAGATCGTCTTCGGGACGCGACGCAAGAAGCAGGACTAGGAAGAAGCAGGACCAGGAAGTGGCGAAGTGACAAGGGCTCGCACCGTCTCGGTGCGAGCCCTCTGCTTTCCCGATCGCCCTTCCCTGTCGGCCCGGGATGCCGCCGTACTCCCGGTGCTACTGCGGATCGGGGCCGGTCGCGACCGGGCGGGCCTCGTCCCGCGACCACTCCGACCAGGACCCCACGTACAGCGCGGCCGGGATGCCCGCGACCGCCAGCGCGAGAACCTCGTGCGCGCCGGAGACACCCGAGCCGCAGTAGACGCCGACCTCCGAAGAGCCGTCGGCGCCCAGGGAGGCGAAGCGGTCGGCGAGTTCGGCGGCCGGCAGGAAGCGACCGGATTCGGCCACATTCTCCGTGGTCGGCGCCGAGACCGCGCCGGGGATGTGGCCGCCGACCCGGTCGATCGGCTCGACGTCGCCGCGGTAGCGCTCGGCGGCCCGGGCGTCGAGCAGCAGTCCGGTGCGGGCCAGCGCCGCGGCCCCGTCGGCGTCGAGCACGGCCGCCTTCCCCGGGGCCGGTACGAAGGTCCCCGGGGCCGGAGCGGCACGGCCGCTCTCGACCGGACCGCTCCAGGCCGCGAGGCCGCCGTCAAGCACACGCACCGACGGGTGACCCGTCCAGCGCAACAGCCACCAGGCCCGTGCGGCGGCCCAGCCGAGCCCTCCGTCGTACACGACGACGTCACGGTCCTCGAAGACGCCGGCCGCGCGCATGGCCTCGGCGAAGACCTCCGGGTCCGGCAGCGGATGGCGTCCGGCCGGGCCGGCGGGACCGGCGAGCTCGGTGTCCAGGTCCACGTAGGCGGCCCCCGGAATGTGCGCCTCCTCGTAGGCCTGGCGCAGGTTCGGGCCGCCCAGCTGCCAGCGGATGTCCAGCACGACCGGCGGGTTCGGCCCCGTCAGGTCGCTCGCGAGTCGGGATGCGGAGATGATGGCGTTCATGGCCACCATCCTCGCGCACGGGGTGGCCACTTCGTCCAGGTCCGGCTACTGTGCTCCGCCGGGCAGATCCGACCACTCGGCGTGCAGGAACGGGCACACGCTGTACGGCCGCTGGACATGCTCAGGCAATCGCGGGGAAACGGATGGGCAACAGGAATGCGGGCATCCTCCCGCCGTGGGCCGTCCGGCCGTGGCGCGGCCGACCGCCGGTGGTGCGACCATCGGCACCGGGCGCCGTGGCCCAGGACGGCGGCACGCCCGGTTCGACAGCGGAAGTGAAGCGGCCCCGCGAGGCGCCGAGGAGAGGGTGACGATGACCGAGGCACGGGAGTCGGCCGGCCTGAACGGCTCTGCGTACACGCCCGGCGCGCCCTGCTGGGTGAGTCTGATGGTGCACGGGATGGCCGCGACCCAGGAGTTCTACGGGGAACTGTTCGGCTGGGAGTTCCAGCCCGGTCCCCAGCAGCTGGGTGCCTATGTGCGGGCGCAGTTGGACGGGCAGGAGGTGGCGGGCATCGGCCAGCTTCCGCCGGACCGGCATCTGCCCGTGGCGTGGACGCCCTACCTCGCCTCGGACGACGTGGACGTGACGGCGGAGACGGTCCGGCACTGCGGCGGCACGGTCGGCGTCGGTCCGCTGGTCGCCGACGACGCCGGCCGCCTGGCGATCGCCTCGGACCCCTCGGGTGCCGTGTTCGGCGTCTGGCAGGCCGCGGCCCATCTCGGTGCGGGCATCGCCGGGGTTCCCGGGACGCCCGCCTGGAACGAGCTGGTCACCCGGGAGTCGGCGGGTGTCGCCAAGTTCTACGAGACGGTCTTCGGCTACGAGGAGGAGCCCGTCGTCTCCGCCGACTCGGACTACGTCACCCTGCACATCAAGGGCCGCCCGGTGGCCGGCATCCATGGCGTCGGCAACGCCCTGCCCCGGGACCGCGGCGCCCACTGGATGACGTACTTCGAGGTCGTCGACGTGGACGCGGCGGTGTCCCTGGTCGCCGAACTGGGCGGCCACGTCCTCAAGCCGGCCCACGACAGCCCGTACGGCAGGATCGCCATGGTGGCGGACCTGGAGGGGGCGGCTTTCTCGCTGGTACGGAGCAGCCGCTAGGGCCCGTCCGGCATTTCGCGCGGTCGGATACGCGTCAGCCGCGCGGTCGGGTATGCGTCAGCCGCGCGCCGCGGTGTCCACGGGGAGTACGTCCGGGGACAGGACGCCCGCCCGCGCGGTGGCCGCGGTCATCCGCCGGCTGTGGTGCCTGCGGCACAGCACCTCGTAGCCGATGTCCTCCGACTGGTCGACGTCGCCGACGACGACCTGGGCGCCCTCCACGACCATCCGGCCGCCTATGGTGCGGGCGTTGTGGGTGGCGCGGGCGCCGCACCAGCACAGGGCCTCGACCTGCAGGACCTCGACGCGGTCGGCGAGTTCGACCAGTCGCTGGGAGCCAGGGAAGAGCTTGGAGCGGAAGTCGGTGGTGATGCCGAAGGCGAAGACGTCGATGTCCAGGTCGTCGACCACGCGCGCGAGTTGGTCGATCTGCTCGGGGGCGAGGAACTGTGCCTCGTCGGCGATGACGTAGTCCGCCCGGCCGCCCCGCGAGAGGTGTTCCACGAGGTACGCGTACACGTCCTGGTCGTCCTCGACCTCCACCGCGTCGGTGACCAGGCCGAGCCGTGAGGACAGCTTGCCCTCGCCCGCGCGGTCGTCCCGGGTGAAGATCATGCCCTGCAGGCCGCGGGCCGAGCGGTTGTGCTCGATCTGCAGAGCCAGCGTCGACTTCCCGCAGTCCATGGTTCCGGAGAAGAACACCAGCTCGGGCATGGGGAGTCGAGCACCTTTCAGCAGGGGTGAGGCAGCGGCGGGGGCGGAGGGACACGCGGCGGGCGGAGGGTCAGGAACGCACTTCCAGCAGCGGAATGTGCTGTTCCGCCGGGGTCATCGAGCCGTGGTTGCCGACCATCAGCGACTCCTTCGGCTCCCGCTCGGACGCGGTGATCAGCACGTCGTCCCGGGCCGCCGCGACCACGTCGCCGATGCGTGCGTACACCCGCTCGTCGACGTGCGGGCCGAACCAGCCCGCCGCGATCGCCTCGTCGCGCGAGGCCACCCAGAACTGCTCGCCGAGGACCTCGCGCCAGCAGGTCAGGACGTCCGACTCGGCGCCCGGGACCGCGTACACGTGCCGGGCGCGGCCCTCGCCTCCGAGGAGGGCGACGCCCGCGCGCAGCTCCCAGTCCTCGTCGAAGTCGATCCGGTGCTGCTCGTCGAAGGGGACGTCGATCATGCCGTGGTCGGCCGTGACGTACAGGGCCGCGCGCGGCGGCAGTTGCTCGGCGAGGCGCTGGACCAGCCGGTCCACGTACATGAGCTGTCCGCGCCAGGCGTCGGAGTCGATGCCGAAGCGGTGCCCCTTGCCGTCGACCTCGGCGTAGTACGTGTAGACCAGCGAGCGGTCCCCCGCGGCCAGTTGCTCGGCGGCCATGTCCATGCGGTCCTCGCCGGTGAGCCGGCCGTGGAACGTGCCGCCGCTGAGCGCGATCTTGGTCAGGGGGGTGTTCTGGAAGTGCGGGGCCGACACCTGGGCCGTGTGCACGCCCGCCGCGTCGGCCAGCTGGAACACCGTGGGGTACGGCTGCCACGTGCCCGGCTTGGTCCAGGGGATCCAGCGGAGCTGGTTCATCAGCTCGCCGGTCTCCGGGTTGCGCACGGTGTAACCGGGCAGTCCGTGGGCTCCAGGGGGAAGGCCGGTACCGACCGAGGCCAGCGAGGTGGCGGTGGTCGCGGGGTAGCCCGCCGTGATCGGCCGGCCGGTGCCGCCGCGCGAGCTGCCCAGCAGGGAGCTCATGAACGGGGCCTCGTCCGGGTGGGCCTTGAGCTGTTCCCAGCCGAGGCCGTCGATCAGGAAGACGCAGTTCCGGTCGGCCGGGCTCAGTTCACCGAGTGAGGCGGTCATGTCCGGTACGTCCATGCCCGCGGCCAGGGTGGGCAGGAGGTCGGCGAGCGAACCCGTCCCGTACTCGGGTACGGGCGCTGAATCGACGGTGAGCGGTTCCGGGTCGTCCCAGACTTGCTGGGACATCAGCGGGTGACGTCCGCGGTCGCCTCGGAGAGCGACTGCGCGAAGGCGAGCGTCTGGCGCACGGCGTCCGGACCGTCACCGGCCTCGCTGACGCGCAGGCTCAGGTCGTCGGCCGTCGAGCTGCCGGTGTAGCCGTGGTCCGCCTCGCAGTTGGAGTCGCCGCAGGCCGCGGGCTCCAGGTCGATACGGGCGACCGCGCCCCAGCCGATGGTGAGGACGACCTCGCGCGGCAGGGTCCCCACCACGTACTTCTCGGGGTTCGCCACGACCCGGCTGAGCACGACGGACGAGATCCGGCCAAGCTTCACGGACTCGGTGGACGTCGTCGCGTACGGCGTGGGCGACGTGCTGTCCGCCGCCTGCTCGTCCGTGTGGCTCACGATGAAACGGTTACCCGTGAGAACGAGCACCGTCACATGCCGGCGCACCTCGTTCGCGTCGAATGTCGTCTCCTGGTGGACCAGATACGACCGGATGGGCTCGCCCCCTACCGCGGCCTCCACCGCCTCGGCCACGAGGGCCGGGTAGTAGCCGCTGCGCTCGATCGCCGCTCGCAGCCCCTGGGTCGTCGTACTGGTCTTGGCCATGGCGTCCATTCTACGGGGGCGTACTGACTGCGAGGCACCGCTCAGTACACAGGAAGCGTGCGTGGGCCGAGGTCGTCGCGGGCGGGCGGCGGCGCGAGCCGCACCGAGGCACCGAGCACGCTCAGCCCGCGCGGGGCGACGACGACCGGTTCCAGGGACACGGAGACGACCTCGGGGTGGTCGTCGACGAGCCGTGACAGGCGCAGCAGCAGTTCCTCCAGTGCCGCGACGTCCGCCGGGGCCGAGCCGCGCCAGCCGAAGAGGAGGGGCGCGGTCCGGATGGAGCGGACCAGTGAGGCGGCGTCGCGGTCGGTGACCGGAATCAGTCGGTGTGCGGTGTCTCCGAGCAGTTCCGACGCGGCTCCGGCGAGCCCGAAGGAGAGCACCGCTCCGGCGGCCGGGTCGATGACCGCCCGGACGACCGTGTCCACGCCGCGCGGTGCCATGGCCTGTACCACCGGGCGCAGTTCCTCGGGCTCCCCGAAGAGGCTGGTCAATTCGGCGTACGCGCGCCGCAGTTGCTCCTCGTCCGCCAGGTCGAGCCGGACGCCGCCCAGGTCGGCGCGGTGGCGCAGGTGCGGGGCGGTGGTCTTCAGCGCCACGGGGTAGCCGAGGTGCTCCGCAGCGGCGACGGCCTCCCCGGGGGTGGGCGCGGGCAGGGCACGGCGGACGTCGATCCCGTACCGGGCGAGAAGGGCGCAGGTGTCGTCGGGGCCGAGGGTGAGCGCGCCCTCGGCCGGGCCCGGTTCCGTCTCCGGCAGCGCCGCTCCCGGCACCGGCGCTCCCGGCTCGGTCTGTCCCGCTTCCGCGGTGGCGCCGCCCTCCCCGTCGACGAGAAGGCGGCCGATCTGTTCGGCCGCGCCCTTCTCGTCGATGTCCTCGTACTCGGGCACCCGCCCGGGATCGGCGGCCTCCTGCCGCCACTGGCCGTACTTCACCGCTTCCGCGAGCGCGCGCACGGCCCGCTCGGCGGCGGGGTAGGCGGGGATGAGCCGGGAGTCCGCCTCGGCACTCCCCGCCTCGGGCGGCACGGGAGCGGTCGGTGGGGCGGGGTCGGCTGCTGCCGACGCGGTGCCTGACTGTGGGGTGCCGGCCGGTGCCGTGACCCCGGCCGGTGCCGTGCCGGCCGCCGCGGACAGGGCTTCCGCGAGGCCGCCCAGCTCGACGTGCACCACGAGGACCGGCTTGGCGGGGGCCGCCGCCGAGGCCGAGCGGAGGGCTTCCGCCAGCGCGGCGTCCGCCGCGGACCGCTCGCCCACCGCCGGAATCGCCGTGACCACGACGGCGTCGCAGGCGTCGTCGGCCAGGGCGTGCGCCAACGCGGCACGGAAGTCCGCGGCCGAGGCGCCCGTCGTCAGGTCGCGGGGCGGCAGCGGTTGCAGCCCCTGCGCGAGACACGCGTCGTACGTCAGCAGCCCGAGCGACTCGGAGTTCCCCAGGATCGCCACCCTCGGGCCCGCGGGCAGGGGCTGGCGCGCCAGCAGCAGCCCGGCGTCGACCAGCTCGGTGATCGTGTCCACCCGGATGACCCCGGCCTGCCGCAGCAGGGCGGACACCGTGGCGTGCGGCAGCCGGGTGGCCCGTACCGCGTGTCCCTGGGGCGCGGCTCCGCCGTGGCGCGCGCCCTGGACGACGACCAGCGGTTTGGCCGCGGCCGTACGCCGGGCGAGGCGGGTGAACTTCCGCGGGTTGCCGATGGATTCGAGGTACATGAGCGCGACGTCGGTGTCCGGGTCGTCGTACCAGTACTGGAGGACGTCGTTGCCGGACACGTCCGCGCGGTTGCCGGAGGAGACGAAGGTCGACACGCCGGTCACCCCGGTGACCCCGCCGCCGCGCCGGTGCAGCCGGGACAGCAGCGCGATCCCGATGGCGCCGGACTGGGCGAACAGGCCGATGCGTCCGGTGCGCGGCATCTCCGGGGCGAGCGAGGCGTTGAGCCGGGTCCGCGGGGAGGTGTTGATGACTCCGAAGGCGTTCGGTCCGATCAGCCGCATTCCGTACGTACGCGCCTGCCGTACCAGTTCGCGCTGGCGCTCCCTGCCCTCGGGGCCGCTCTCGGCGTACCCCGCGGAGACCACCACGAGTCCCTGCACGCCGTGCTCGCCGCACTCCGCGACCGCTTCGGGGACCCGGCCGGCAGGGACGGCGATCACCGCGAGGTCCACGGACTCGCCGATGTCGCGCACGGAGCGGTGGGCGGGGACGCCGGCCAGCTCCTTCTCCTGAAGTGCTCCGTTCACCGCGTACAGACGCCCGGTGAAGCCCGCGTCGCGCAGGTTGTCCAGGATGCTGCGGCCCACTCCCCCGGGTGTGCGGCCCGCTCCGACGACCGCGACGGAACCGGGGGCCAGGAGCCGGGCCACGGAACGCGCCTCCGCCCGCTGCTCCCGGGCGCGCTGCACGGCGAGCGAACGGTCGGTGGGCTCCAGGTCGAACTCCAGGCGTACGACGCCGTCCTCGAAGCTGCGCTTCTGCTGGTACCCGGCGTCCGTGAAGACCTTGATCATCTTGGTGTTGGCGGGCAGCACCTCGGCGGCGAAGCGGCGGATGCCGCGCTCACGGGCGACGGCCGCGACATGTTCGAGCAGGGCGGAGGCCACGCCTCGGCCCTGGTGGGCGTCCTGCACGAGGAAGGCGACCTCCGCCTCGTCCGCGGGGGCGGAAGCGGGCCGGCCGTCCGCGGCGATGCGGTCGTACCGTACGGTGGCGATGAATTCGCCGCCGACGGTCGCCGCGAGTCCCACCCGGTCCACGAAGTCGTGGTGGGTGAAGCGGTGGACGTCCTTGGCGGACAGACGCGGGTACGGCGCGAAGAAGCGGTAGTACTTCGACTCGGCGGACACCTGCTCGTAGAAGCTGACGAGGCGGTCCGCGTCGTCGGCCGTGATGGGCCGGATGCGCGCGGTGCCGCCGTCGCGCAGCACGACGTCGGCCTCCCAGTGAGCGGGATACTCGTGCCGGTCCGTCGGGGTCTGCATGGGGCCCAGAGTACGACTCGGGTCCGACAACGGCGGGTTCGCGCCCGGCGGGGACCCGGGGCAGTCTTGGGGACCCGGGGCAGCTTTGAGGGCCTGGGCCGGTCCGGGCCCGCACCCGAACAGGGCACGCCTCACCGTTCACCGTATGGAACACTGGTCTAGACAACCTTGACACCTGAAGGGCAGCATCACATGGCTGAGCGCCGCGTCAACGTCGGATGGGCCGAGGGCCTGCACGCCCGTCCCGCCTCCATCTTCGTCCGGGCGGCCACGGCCACCGGCGTCCCCGTGACGATCGCCAAGGCCGACGGCAACCCCGTCAACGCCGCGTCCATGCTCGCGGTCCTCGGCCTGGGCGCCCAGGGCGGCGAGGAGATCGTCCTGGCCTCCGATGCCGAGGGCGCGGACGCCGCGCTCGACCGTCTGGCGAAGCTGGTCTCCGAAGGGCTCGACGAGCTCCCCGAGACGGTCTGACCCCCAGGTCCTCCGGACCTCTTCGGGTCTCCCCGGATCCCGCCGGACCCCACCGGTCGCGTCGGATCCCGCACGGCGGAGCCGCGTCGCCCCCACCCCGGGCG
>NZ_JBHWZP010000092.1:0-29968 GCF_042728395.1 Streptomyces sp. NPDC060205 | reverse complement strand
CGTACGGGCGTCCGCGCCACCGGCCACGAGCGGTCGGAGCAGGGAGATCGGAGCGGGGCTGCCGGCCCGTGGGCTCAGCCCTCGCGAAGCGCCTTCCGCACCACGTCGGGCTTGTTCGTGATGATGCCGTTCACGCCGAGACCCGTGACACGCCGCGTGTCCGCAGCGGTGTCGACGGTCCAGGTGAGGATCTCCAGCGGCTTGCCGTGCGGCCCTTCGAGCGCGTGGATCGCGGCGACGTACCCGCGGGAGATCGTCGTGTGCGACGAGTTGATCTGGTCGGCGAACCGCGCGTACGCGGGCAGCTCCGCGACCGAGGGGGTGCCCAGGAAGCCCGTCTTGATGTCGGGCCGCAGGGCGTGCACCTTGCGCACGCTGTCCGCGCTGAAGCTCTGGATCACCAGCTTGCGCCGCACATGAGCCGGGCCCAGCCAGCCCTCGTTGCTGAGGGTCTTGAGGGTCTCCCGCTCGATGCCCGGGTACAGCTGGGGGTTCTTGATCTCCAGGACGAGCTTCTGGTGGTTGTGCGAGACCCGGTTCATGTACTGCTTCAGCGTCGGAACGCGAGCGCCCTTGTAGCGGGCGCCGAACCAGCTGCCCGCATCGAGGCGGGCGATCTCCGCTGCGGTGAAGTCCTTCACTTTCCATGGGGCCCTGTCGGGGAAGACCTGTTCCACGTCGGTGGTGCGGGCCAGGCTGTCGTCGTGGATCACGACGAGCCTGCCGTCCTTGGTGCGCTGGACGTCGTTCTCGACCCAGGTGAACCCGAGACGGGCCGCCCGGTCGATGGCGGCGAGGGTGTTCTCGGGGGCCTGGGCCGAGGCTCCGCGGTGTGCGACGACCAGGGGCTGGTCTGTGCTCACGGCTGCGTGAGCGAGGGGGGCGGGGAGAACGACGGCGGCTCCCAGGAGCGCGGTGGTCGTGGCGGCGGCAGCGCGCGCGTGCATGCGTACTCCTAGCGTCTGCGATCACGGACGGTCTCAGAGTGACAGCAGGGGGTCAACTTTAGGGGGGTACAGGATGGCCATAAATTGAATGGACTTGCCCAAGCCCGATCACGTGTGCCGCACAAGTGGGGCAAGGTCGTGATTCTTTGCCGGAAAATCGTTCGACCGTTCAGGTGCGAGTCATACTCTCTGCGACAACCCTGGTCGCTGCGGCGCTCCTGGGGCGGGGGCGTTTCACGAAATTCCGGGATGTAACAGGGCGGAAAGGCAACCGCGCATGCAGGGCACGGTCGACGGATTCAGCTACGGACTCGTCACGCCGCTCGTGGCGTACCTGATGGCGTGTCTGGGCGGAGCGCTCGGTCTGCGCTGCACCACGAGGTCGATGCTCGTCACCCGCTCCTGGCGGCCGGGCTGGCTCGCCCTCGGATCCGCGGCCATCGGCTCCGGCATCTGGACCATGCACTTCATCGCGATGATGGGGTTCTCTGTCCGCGAGACCCCGGTGAACTACGACATGCTGATGACCTTCGCGAGCCTCGGCGTCGCGATCGTCATGGTCGGCATCGGGATCTTCATCGTCGGATACCGGGGAGCCTCCGGAACGGCCCTGTTCACCGGGGGCACCATCACCGGACTGGGCGTCGCCTCCATGCACTACCTGGGCATGGCCGGAATGCGCCTCAACGGCAAGCTGGAGTACAACACCCTCACCGTCGCCGCCTCGGTCGTCATAGCCGTCGCCGCCGCGATCGCGGCCCTGTGGGCGGCCGGCCAGGTCCGCGGCTTCCTGTGGAGTGTGGGCGCGAGCCTCGTCATGGGCCTCGCCGTCAGCGGTATGCACTACACGGGGATGGCCGCCCTCAGCGTCCATCTGCACGGCGCCACCAGCGCCCCCTCCGGGGACTCGCCCGCCTCCCTCCTGGCGCCCCTCATGATCGGCCCGCTGGCCTTCCTGCTGCTCGCCGGCGTCGTCGTGATGTTCGACCCGCTGATGGTCATGGGCAAGCCCGACTGGAGCGCCGCGGAACAGAAGCCCGGCATCCCCGCCCACACGGTCCACCCCGCCGGACGCGGGCGCGTGCCCGGCCCGCGCTCCCGCCACCACGACGATTCGCGGACCCCGCAGAACTGGTGAGAGGACCCCGTTGTCAGTGCGGGGTCGTACGGTTGATTCCATGCGGCCCGTATCCAACATCGAACGCACGGTGGCGCCTTTCGAGGTCGTCAGTCCCTACCAGCCCAGCGGCGACCAGCCCGCTGCCATCGCTGACCTTGAGCGGCGCATCCTCGCAGGTGAGAAGGACGTCGTCCTCCTCGGTGCCACCGGCACCGGAAAGTCCGCGACCACCGCGTGGATGATCGAGAAGCTTCAGCGCCCCACCCTCGTGATGGCGCCGAACAAGACGCTGGCCGCCCAGCTCGCCAACGAGTTCCGCGAGCTCCTGCCGAACAACGCCGTCGAGTACTTCGTCTCGTACTACGACTACTACCAGCCCGAGGCCTACGTCCCGCAGTCGGACACCTACATCGAGAAGGACTCCTCGATCAACGAGGAGGTGGAGCGACTGCGTCACTCCGCCACCAACTCGCTGCTCACCCGACGCGACGTCGTCGTGGTGGCCTCCGTCTCCTGCATCTACGGCCTGGGCACGCCGCAGGAGTACGTGGACCGCATGGTCAACCTCAAGGTCGGCGACGAGATCGACCGCGACGAGCTGCTCCGCCGCTTCGTCGACATCCAGTACACGCGCAACGACCTGGCCTTCACCCGCGGCACCTTCCGCGTCCGCGGCGACACCATCGAGATCTTCCCGGTCTACGAGGAGCTGGCCGTCCGCATCGAGATGTTCGGTGACGAGATCGAGGCCCTGTCCACGCTGCACCCGCTCACCGGCGAGATCATCAGCGACGACCAGCAGCTGTACATCTTCCCGGCCACCCACTACGTGGCCGGACCCGAGCGCCTGGAGCGCGCCGCCAACGACATCGAGAAGGAACTGGGCGAGCGCCTGTCCGAGCTGGAGAAGCAGGGCAAGCTCCTGGAGGCCCAGCGGCTGCGCATGCGCACGACGTACGACCTGGAGATGCTCCGCCAGATCGGCTCCTGCTCCGGCGTCGAGAACTACTCGATGCACTTCGACGGCCGCGAGCCAGGCTCCCCGCCGAACACACTGCTCGACTACTTCCCGGACGACTTCCTGCTCGTCATCGACGAGTCGCACGTCACGGTGCCCCAGATCGGCGCGATGTACGAGGGCGACGCCTCCCGCAAGCGCACCCTCGTCGACCACGGCTTCCGGCTGCCCTCCGCCCTGGACAACCGTCCTCTGAAGTGGGAGGAGTTCCAGCAGCGCATCGGACAGGCCGTCTACCTGTCGGCGACGCCCGGCAAGTACGAGCTCTCGCGCGGGGACGGCTTCGTCGAACAGATCATCCGCCCCACCGGCCTCGTCGACCCCGAGGTCGTCGTCAAGCCCACCGAGGGCCAGATCGACGACCTGGTGCACGAGATCCGCAAGCGCACGGAGAAGGACGAGCGCGTCCTGGTCACCACGCTCACCAAGAAGATGGCCGAGGACCTCACCGACTACTTCCTGGAGATGGGCATCCAGGTCCGGTACCTGCACAGCGACGTCGACACCCTGCGCCGGGTCGAACTGCTGCGTGAGCTGCGCGCCGGTGAGTACGACGTTCTCGTCGGCATCAACCTCCTCAGGGAGGGCCTCGACCTGCCCGAGGTCTCCCTGGTGTCGATCCTCGACGCCGACAAGGAGGGCTTCCTGCGCTCCGGCACCTCGCTCATCCAGACCATCGGCCGCGCGGCCCGCAACGTGTCCGGTCAGGTCCACATGTACGCCGACAAGATCACCCCGGCGATGGAGAAGGCCATCGACGAGACCAACCGCCGCCGGGAGAAGCAGGTCGCGTACAACACGGAGCGGGGCATCGACCCCCAGCCGCTCCGCAAGAAGATCAACGACATCGTGGCGCAGATCGCCCGCGAGGACGTCGACACGGAGCAGCTGCTCGGCTCGGGCTACCGCCAGGCGAAGGACGGCAAGAGCGCCAAGGCCCCCGTGCCCGCACTGGGATCCAAGGCGGCCAAGGGAGCCAAGTCCGGCAAGGACAAGGCGGCCGTGCCGACCGATCGCCCCGCCGCGGAACTCGCGGGGCAGATCGAGGAGATGACGGAGCGGATGCGCGCCGCCGCCGCGGACCTGCAGTTCGAGATCGCCGCGCGGCTGCGTGACGAGGTCTCGGAGATGAAGAAGGAGCTGCGGCAGATGAAGGAGGCGGGTATCGCCTGACGCCCCGGCCACCGCGCAGTGTTGCAAGACCGACACAAAGTGTGCACCGGGCTTCGAGGCTGTCAGTGGCTCTGCGTAGGGTTGCTGGTCAACCGCAGGATTCTGCGGCAACAGGGGAGACAGTCCGAGAAGGGAACAGCACGTGACGGTCAACATGACCAAGGGTCAGGCCATCAGTCTGCAGAAGAACGACGGAGGCACGCTGACCGCGGTGCGCATGGGGCTCGGCTGGCAGGCCGCCCCGCGACGTGGCCTGTTCGGTTCTCGTACGCGCGAGATCGACCTCGACGCGTCGGCCGTGCTCTTCGCGGACAAGCAGCCGGTCGACGTGGTGTTCTTCCGTCACCTCGTCAGTGACGACGGCTCCGTGCGGCACACCGGTGACAACCTCGTCGGCGGTGTGGGCCAGGGCGGCGACGACGAGGCGATCCTCGTCGACCTCGCGCGCATCCCGGTGCACATCGACCAGATCGTCTTCACCGTGAACTCGTTCACGGGCCAGACGTTCCAGGAGGTGCAGGACGCGTTCTGCCGTCTGGTCGACGAGACCAACGGCCAGGAGCTCGCCCGCTACACCCTGGCGGGCGGCGGACAGTACACCGCGCAGATCATGGCGAAGGTCCACCGCGCGGGCGCGGGCTGGCAGATGACGGCCCTCGGTACGCCTGCCAACGGCCGTACCTTCCAGGACCTGATGCCGGCGATCCTGCCGCACCTGTAGTCACGTCCGGCCAGTCGGCCCGGCTCCGGCACACGAGTACACAGGGGGAACGAAGGCGATGACGGCTGAGCTGGTCCGGGGGCAGAACCACCCGCTTTCCCAGGCCCGACTTGAGATCCGGGTGTCGGCCGGCAAGCCGGTCGTGGCCGGGGCCACGCTCAGCGACGAGCGCGGCACGGTGCAGGGGGTCGAGTGGGTGGCCCATCCGGGCTCACCCACCCTGCCGGGCATAGAGGTGTCCAAGCAGGCGGCGGCCGATCACCGGCTCGCATGCGACCTGGACGCCCTGCCGGAGACCGTGCACCGGGTCAGCGTGCTGCTGGCCCTGCCGTCCGGAGTGGGCGGTCCGGTCCGGTTCGGAGCCGTCGCCGCCCCCTTCGTCGCGATCACCGGTCTCGACGGCTCCGAGGTCGCCAGCTACACGGTCACCGGTCTCGACGCCGAGTCGGCCGTCGTCGCCCTGGAGCTCTACCGCAGGCAGGGCGCCTGGAAGGTACGCGCCGTGGGCCAGGGATACGCGGGCGGCCTCGCCGAACTCCTCACCGACCAGGGCCTTCCCCAGGCCCGTCAGCTCGCCGGCAGCATCAACGAGGCGGTCGTCCAGGGCCTCGCGCGCTCGGTGGCCGCGCCACCGCCCCGCGCGGCCGACGGCGACCGCTCCCGGCACGCCGCGACACCCGCGCTGGGACAGGACCAGGGCGGCTCGACGTCCCCCGGCACACCCGGCCAGGCGTCACCGCAGCACGGACACCCCGGCGGCCAGGGATCCACCGCGCCCGGCGCCGGGGCACCGCAGTCCGCTTACCCGTCGGCCTCCGCACCGGCGGACCCGTCCGCCGTCACCCAGCCCGCCGGGGCCGGCGGCCCCGTCAACTACAGCCACCCCGGCCGGCAGGCCGCCGCACCTCCTCCGCCCCCGCCGGCCGCGCCCCCGGCCCGGCCGGGGCAGCCCGCACAGCCCGTGGCGGGCGACGCGACCGGCTGGTCCATGGAGGAGCGCCTGTACAACCAGGTATGGGGCATGTTCGAGGACCTGGCCCGCACCACCGCCGCGTACCGCAGCGCGGTCGACTTCGCCGAGTCCCGCATGGAGCAGGAGCTCGACAAGGTTCTGTCCGACCCGCGGGCCCGGATCGGCGGGCAGGGCGATGCCGCCCGCGAGGCGGCCCGCGCCAAGCAGGCCGAACTGGTCGACCGGGCCAGGGAGGCGCTCGACCGCGACCTCGCCCAGCTCACCGCGGAGGCCGAGGTCGTCGAACCGGCACTGCCGCCCGCGTTCGCCCGCTGGGACAACCCCGCCTGGCACGGCTACCGCGTCCCGATGGAGATCCCCATGGCCGTGCGCCTGGGAGATCTGCACCTGCCCGAGAGCGCCGGCCTCAGCATCCCGATGCTGGTGCGGCTGCCGCTGGAGCGCGGGCTGTGGATCGACAGCGGCCGTACGGGCTCCTTCGAGGGTTCGATCGCGGACTCCGACGACCTGCGCCGCCTCGCCATGGACACGGCCGTGGCGCACGCGGCCCGGCTGCTCGCCGTCTATCCGGCGGGCGAGTACACCGTGCACGTCATCGACGCGGCGGGCTCGGCTGCCTCGTCCCTCGCGCCGCTGGTGAGCACCGGGGTGCTCGCGGCGCCGCCCGCCGTGGGCGCCGCGGGAGTGAACGAGGTACTGGCCCGGCTGACCCAGCGGGTCGACCTGGTGCAGATGGCCGTCCGGGGCGGGGCGGCCGACTCACTGCCGTCCGATCTCGACCCGGCCGAGCAGCTGCTGATCGTCAACGACTTCCCGCACGGCTTCGACGACCGTGCCGTGACCCAGCTGCGTTACCTCGCGGACGAGGGACCGGCCGTCGGGGTGCACCTGATGCTGGTCGCCGACCGGGAGGATGCCGCCGCCTACGGGCCGCTGCTCGACCCGCTGTGGCGGTCTTTGCTCCGGCTCACGCCGGTGCCCGACGATCACCTCGCCGACCCCTGGGTCGGGCACACCTGGACGTACGACCCCTCGCGGGTTCCGCCGGGCAGCCAGGTGCTCCAGCACGTCCTCACCCAGGTCGCGACCGCCCGCCGCTCCTGGAACCGCTGAGGTCCGCCGGGGTTCACCCGCTGAGCCCCGTCAGGCCCCACCAAGCTTTCCCAAGGGTTCGCCAAGTGCGCTGACCAGCGCACTTGGCCTTTCTTTTACCAATCTCTTTACCTTTCCTTGGTGATTGGGGTACTGTCGTGAGTGCGGAGGGGAGTACTCCCTACCTACTGCGACGTACCCGTCAATACGGATCCGGCCGGATCCCGGGGCGTCGGCCCGGATAACCCCGGGCGCATCGAGCGCCCCGGACACATCGGGTGGAAGAGACCTCCAGCAGCGACGACGCTGACATTTGCCGTTACGAACTGCCGGAGGCGCAGTGGATGTTTCCGTGACCCTTTGGGTCCTGACGATCGTGGGCCTAGCAGCCCTCATCGCGGTCGATTTCTTCATCGGCCGCAAGCCGCACGACGTATCCATCAAGGAAGCGGGGATCTGGACGGTCGTCTGGATCGTCCTGGCCGCGCTCTTCGGACTCGGACTGCTGCTCTTCTCCGGCGGTCAGCCCGCCGGTGAGTTCTTCGCCGGCTTCATCACCGAGAAGTCGCTGAGCGTCGACAACCTCTTCGTCTTCGTGCTGATCATGGCGAAGTTCGCGGTGCCGACGCAGTACCAGCAGCGCGTGCTGCTGATCGGTGTGCTCATAGCCCTCGTCCTGCGCGCGATCTTCATCGCCGCGGGTGCCGCGATCCTGGCGAGCTTCGCGTGGGTCTTCTACATCTTCGGCGCGTTCCTCATCTACACCGCGTGGAAGCTGATCCAGGAAGCCCGCGCCGACGAGGAGGACGAGGAGTTCGAGGAGAACCGGCTGCTCAAGGCTGCCGAGCGCCGCTTCGGTGTCGCCGACCGGTACCACGGCACCAAGCTGTGGATCCAGGAGAACGGCAAGCGGGTCATGACCCCGATGCTGGTCGTGATGCTCGCGATCGGCACCACCGACGTGCTCTTCGCCCTCGACTCGATCCCCGCGATCTTCGGTCTGACGCAGGACCCGTACATCGTGTTCACGGCCAACGCGTTCGCGCTCATGGGCCTGCGACAGCTGTACTTCCTCATCGGCGGACTGCTCAGGAAGCTGGTCCACCTCAGCTACGGCCTGTCGGTCATCCTCGGATTCATCGGCATCAAGCTGGTGCTGCACGCGCTGCACGAGTCCGGCGTCCATGTCCCGGAGATCTCCATCCCGGTCTCCCTCGGCGTGATCTGCGGTGTACTGGTGATCACCACGATCACCAGCCTCATGGCCTCCAAGAAGCAGGCGGCCGAAGAGGCACGGCAGGCCGAGGGCCCCCAGAAGGGCGACGGGCCCCAGAAGGACAGCATCGACGTCTGACCGCGTCGGACGTAGAAACAACCAGCACCGGGAGCGACGCTCGGCGAATTGCCGACAGCCGCTCCCGGTGCTTGCTTGTGTGCTGAGCGGCCCCCGGCCCGGGGGCGCCCGGCCGAGTGGAGGTACCCATGAAGTTCGCGCAGATCATCGACTTCGAGACCGAGCGCATCGACGAGCTGCGGGAGCTGGTCCGCGAGGCCGAGAAGCGCTCGGCCGGACCCGGCGGCGGCCCCACGCACCGCATGGTCCTGCAGGACCGGAACACACCGAACCGCTACCTCGTGGTCCTTGAGTTCGAGTCGTTCGACGAGGCGATGCGCAACAGCCAGGACCCCGGGACGACCAGGATGGCGGAGCGCATGGCGGAGCTGTGCAGCCGGCCTCCCCAGTTCACCGACTGCGACGTACGCGAGTCGTCCGAGCTGAAGTAGCACCGGAACCGGCAACTGCGGCAGCCGGGGCCGCCTGCCGTCGGAGTGCGGGGCTCGCGTGCGGCTGCGACGATCGCTGCATGATCGTTCGGCTTCGGTCACTCGTGACGCAGTGGACGGCCGTCGTGCCCGTGATCGCGGTCGTCCTGCTGGCCCTCACCTGGGGGCGTGGTCTGCCCGGCGTGATCGTGGCCCTGGTGACGCTGGTGCTGGCCGGCGCCGTGCTGGCCGCGGTCCACCACGCCGAGGTGGTCGCCCACCGTGTCGGGGAGCCCTTCGGCTCGCTGGTCCTCGCCGTCGCCGTCACGATCATCGAGGTGGCGCTGATCGTCACTCTCATGGCGGACGGCGGGGACAAGAGCGCGACACTGGCCCGTGACACCGTTTTCGCAGCCGTGATGATCACCTGCAACGGCATCGTCGGCCTGAGCCTGCTCGTCGCCTCCCTGCGGCACGGCCTGGCCGTCTTCAACGCGGAGGGCACCGGCGCCGCCCTCGCGACCGTGGCGACCCTGGCGACGCTCAGCCTGGTGCTGCCGACCTTCACCACCAGCAAACCGGGACCGGAGTTCTCCACGGCCCAGCTCACCTTCGCCGCCCTCTCCTCCCTCGTCCTGTACGGCATGTTCGTGGCCACGCAGACCGTGCGGCACCGCGACTACTTCCTGCCGATCACCCGGCAGGGAGAGGTGATCGACGCGGACGACCACGCCGACACCCCGCCCTCCAGGACCGCCCTGATCAGTCTGGGCTTCCTCGGCCTGGCTCTGGTCGGCGTGGTCGGCCTGGCCAAGGGCGTCTCGCCCACCATCGAGTCCGGGGTGGAGGCGGCCGGGATGCCGCACTCCGTGGTCGGCGTGATCATCGCCCTGCTCGTGCTGCTCCCCGAGACGATCGCCGCGCTGCGGTCCGCCCGGCGCGACCGGGTGCAGACCAGTCTGAACCTCGCCCTCGGCTCGGCCATGGCGAGCATCGGCCTGACCATCCCCGCCGTGGCGGTCGCGTCCATCTGGCTGTCCGGGCCCCTCGTTCTCGGCCTGGGTTCGACGCACATGGTGCTGCTCGCCCTGACCGTGGTGGTCAGCTCGCTGACGGTGGTCCCCGGCCGGGCGACCCCGCTTCAGGGCGGCGTGCATCTGGTGCTGTTCGCGGCGTATCTGGAGCTTGCGATCAATCCGTAGGCGCCCGGAACCGGGGTGAGGAGCGGCGCACGCACACCGACGGCGCGACCTGCGAAGCCGGACCGCGTAAACGCTTGCGCAAGCGTTTACGCGCGAACGTGAACGTGAACGCGAGCCCGACCGCCGACGCCACTCAACTCGTCGCCGGTTCCACCACCGCCACCTTCACGAACCGCGTCTCCGGGAGCAGCGCGAAGCAGCCGAGGCTCAGCAGCGCGATACCCGTCAGATAGGCGGCCACGCCCCACGGGACCCGCCCGCTCTGGTCGGCGATCGCGGTCGCCACGATCGGGGTGAGCGCGCCCCCGAGCACCCCGCCCAGGTTGTAGCCCACCGCCGCGCCCGTGCAGCGCACCCGTGGCTCGTACAGCTCCGGCAGATACGCGGCGATCACGGCGAACATCGTCACGAACGCGATCAGTGCCACCAGGAAGCCGAGGAACATCAGCAGCGGTTCGCCCGTCGACAGCAGCGCGATCATCGGGAACATCCACGCGGCGGCACCCGCGCAGCCGGCCAGACACAACGGTCGCCGCCCGTAGCGGTCGCTCAGAACGGCCACCAGGGGAGTGAGAGCACCCTTCACCACGACGGCCGCCATGATGATGGCCAGCATGACGGTACGGCTCACCCCGAGCCGTTCGGTCGCATAGGCGAGGGACCAGGTCGTCACCGCGTAGAACAGCGCGTAGCCGACGGAGAGCGCCCCGGCCGTGAGCAGTACGAGGCGCCAGTGGCCGCGGACCACCTCGACGAGCGGCACGCGCGCGTGCTCCCGCATTTCGAGGAACCTCGGGCTCTCGGCGAGCGAGGAGCGCAGCCACAGCCCGGCCGCCGCGAGGACGCCCGCCCCCCAGAAGGGCACCCGCCAGCCCCAGGACGCGAACTGCGCGTCGGTGAGCATCGCCGACAGCGCCAGCATCACGCCGTTGGCGAGGACGAACCCCAGCGCCGGTCCGATCTGGGGGAAGCTCGACCACAGTCCGCGACGGTCCGGGGGCGCGTGCTCGGCGGTCAGCAGCACCGCCCCGCCCCACTCCCCGCCGAGCCCGAGGCCCTGCAGGAAACGCAGCACCAGGAGCAGCACGGGAGCGGCCGTACCGATGGAGGCGTACGTCGGTACGCAGCCCACCGCGACGGTGGAGGCGCCGGTCAGCAGCAGGGAGGCGACGAGGACGGGCCGCCGGCCGTGCCGGTCCCCGATATGCCCGAACAGGACCGAGCCGAGAGGCCGCGCCACGAACCCGACACCGAAGGTCCCGAAGGCCGCCAACGTCCCCGCCAGCGGCGAGAACGTCGGAAAGAACAGGGGGCCGAGGACGAGTGCCGCCGCCGTCCCGTAGATGAAGAAGTCGTAGAACTCGATGGCCGTCCCGGCGAGTGCCGCGGCCGCGAGTCGCAGCATGGAAGGGGGCTTTACTGTGCGTGCACGGTGCATGCCGCGTCAACTACCCACGGTCACCATGAGTTACGGGGGCGCGCGGGGGCCCGGGCGGCTCCGGTGCGCCCCCGTCACGCGCCGGGCCCCGGGGGCCGGTTCCGGTGTCCGCGCACCGTGATAGACCGGGTCCGAGCAGCGGTCCTGAACGGGCCGACCCATCCGACCGGACCGGAGGAACCGTGCCCCGCACCCTGGCCAGCGCCCCCATCATGATTCTCAACGGCCCCAATCTGAACCTTCTTGGCCAGCGGCAGCCGGAGATCTACGGTTCCGACACCCTCGCCGACGTCGAGGCGCTGTGTGCCAAGGCGGCGGCCGCGCACGGCGGGACGGTCGATTTCCGGCAGTCCAACCACGAGGGCGAACTGGTCGACTGGATCCACGAGGCACGCCTCGGCCACTCCGGCATCGTGATCAACCCGGGCGCCTACTCGCACACCTCCGTGGCGATCCTGGACGCCCTCAACACCTGCGACGGACTGCCCGTGCTGGAGGTCCACATCTCCAACATCCATCAGCGCGAGGCCTTCCGGCACCACTCGTACGTCTCCCTGCGCGCCGACGGTGTCATCGCGGGCTGCGGGGTGCAGGGGTACGTGTTCGGAGTGGAGCGGGTCGCGGCGCTGGCGGGGACGGGGCAGGCGGAGGCCTGACGGCGGTCGGCGGTCGGTGGACGGCGGTCGATGTCAGTGGCGGGTGCCACCATCGGCACATGACCGTTCAGAGCCGTCCCGCCTCCACGATCCGGCGCAGAAAGCGCCGCGTGCGCTCCTCCCGTGGCTCGCCGAAGACCTCCTCGGCCGTGCCGCGTTCCAGTACGACCCCGCCGTCGAGGAAGCAGACCTGGTCCGCGACATCGCGGGCGAAGCCCATCTCGTGCGTGGCCAGCACCATGGTCATGCCGTCCTCCTTCAAGTCCCGCACGACGTTCAGGACTTCGCCCACCAGTTCCGGGTCCAGGGCGGCGGTGACCTCGTCGAGGAGCAGCAGCCGGGGGCGTACGGCCAGGGCGCGGACGATCGCCGCCCGCTGCTGCTGGCCGCCGCTCAGCCTGTCCGGGTATTCGTCGGCCTTGGCGCCCAGCCCCAGCCGGTCGAGCAGCTCACGGGCGCGCGCCTCGGCCTCCGCCCGCCCCGTGCCGTGCACGCGTCGCGGGGCGAGCGTGATGTTCTCCAGGACGGTCATGTGCGGGAAGAGGTTGTACGCCTGGAAGACCACGCCGATACGGCGGCGCACGGCGTCCTGGTCGGCCCGCGGGTCGGTGATCTCCTCGTCGTCCAGCCAGATGGCGCCGTCGTCGATCTCCTCCAGGAGGTTCGCGCAGCGCAGCAGCGTGGACTTGCCGGAGCCGGAGGCCCCGATCAGCGCCGTCACCGTGTGCGGGGCGACCTCCAGGTCGACGTCACGCAGCACGACCGAGCCGCCGAAGGACTTGCGGACGGCCTCCATACGCAGCACCGGCGCTGCGGGCCTTGTGGTCGTCCCGCCGGTCTCCCCGTTCGCCGTCCCGCTCATATCGTTCCTCCCTGTGCCCGCCGGCGGTCCATCCGTGCCGTGACCCAGTCCGTGAAGCGGGTCATCGGAATGGTCAGCGCGACGAAGACCAGTCCCGCGACGATGTACGGCGTGTAGTTGAGACTGCGGCCCACGATGATGTCCGCGGCACGCACGGCGTCGACCGCGCCGCCGATCGAGACGAGCCCGGTGTCCTTCTGCAGGGACACCAGGTCGTTGAGGAGCGGCGGCACCTGACGGCGTACGGCCTGGGGGAGGATCACGTACCGCAGTGCCTGACGGTTGCTCAGCCCCAGCGAGCGTGCCGCGGCCCGCTGCGAGGGGTGGACGGACTCGATGCCGGCACGGAACACCTCGGCGACGTATGCGGAGTACGTCAGGGTCAGTGCCGTGCCGCCCAGCAGCACCGGGTCCACCGTGATGCCCTGCAACCGCAGCGCGGGCACGCCCAGGACCACGATCATCAGGTTGATGATCAGCGGGAGACCGCGGAAGAAGTCGGTGTACGCGGCGGCCAGCGCCCTCAGCGGGAAGAACACCGGGCCGCGCAGGGTGCGGGCGACGGCGATCAGCATGCCGAGGACGAGGACCGCCGCGCCGCACACCAACAGCAGCCGGACGTTCAGCCACAGGCCTTCGAGGACCTTCGGCAACGCCTCGCGCGCGTACTGCGCGTCGAAGAACGTCTCCTTGGTGCGCGGCCAGCCGGGCGCGTTGACGACGACGAGGTAGAGGACGACGGTGGTCACCAGGGTGGAGAGCGCGGCGATCGCCGTCGCGCGCCGGGCCCGGGACCGCTTGTGGCGTTCGCGCTCGATCCGCCGCCGCGAGGGGACGTACGGATCGTGCGCGTCCTCCTCGGGGTCCCCGTCGGCAACCCCGCCCGACTCCTCCTTGGCGAAGGTCACTTGAGCACCGGCGCGTCCACGGCGTCGGACAGCCACTGCTTCTCGATGGCGGCGAGGGAGCCGTCCTCGCGCAGGGCGTCCACGGCGTCGGTCACGCACGACGTGAGCGCGCTGCCCTTGTCCAGCACGAGCCCGAACTGCTCGGGTGTGCCGCCCTGGTTCTCGAACTGCCCGACGATCCTCGCGTCCGTGACCTCGGCCGCGGTGATGTAGAACGCGGTCGGCAGGTCGACCACGATGGCGTCCACCTGCCCGTTCTTCAGCGCGGACTTGGCCTGGTCGTTCTTCGCGTACGCGGCCGGATCCTGCGTCGGCTTCACCACGTCGTCGATGTAGTCGAGGCTGGTGGTGCCGACCTGGGCGCCCAGTTTGACGCCCTTCAGGTCGGCGATGCTCTTCGCCCCGGCCGCCTTGGAGCCCTTCAGCGCGATGACCGCCTGCCGTACGTCGTAGTAGCCGGACGAGAAATCGACGGCCTTCTTGCGCTCGTCGCTGATCGACACCTGGTTGATGTCGAAGTCGAAGGTCTTCTCACCGGGCGCGAAGGCCTTGTTGAAGGGCACGCTCTGCCAGACGACATCGCCCTTGTCATAGCCGAGCTCCTTCGCGACGGCATACGCGACGGCCGACTCGAAGCCTTCGCCGCTCGCCGGCTTCCCGTCCTTGAACCAGGGCTCGTACGCGGGCTCGTCCGTCGCGATCGTCAGCTTCCCGGAGACCTCGGTGGCAAGGTCGCCCTCGGCGCACGAGGCGGGGGAGGACGTGTCGGCGGCCTTGTCCTCGGACTGGGGCGCACAGCCGACGGCGGCGGTGAGCAGAGCGACGGTGGCGGCGGTGAGGGCCCCGCGCAGGGTGCTTCGAGCAGGATGCATGGCGGGAGAGTGGCAGGGCCCGGGCCCGGCTGTCGAGGTTGCGGCGACAACCGTCCGCATAGTGGGAACGGGTGTTGCAATGCTGTGAACTGGGGTGACAGCGGCGGAACGCGGCGCCCGGGGCGGTGGCCGCCGGACGTCGGCCACCGCTGCCGGGTGGAGCCGCCGGCCGAGGGCGGGGAACGAAGGGCCGGCGACCCGTCCGGCGCAGGAGCCGTCATCCTGTGCGGGACTGCTCCCAGTGGACAGCGCACTCTCGTGTGCGGGGAGCGCGCGCAGGGCACCGGTGTGAGCGCTCGGTTCACACGGGGCGCGTGAGCCTGTGCCGCGAGCCCCGCTGTCGTGCTGGGTCGCGTGGTGATCCGGCCGTCGGCCGGGGCTGAGCGCGCAGTTCCCCGCGCCCTTTCGGGGCTCGTGGCGCGGGTCGCCTACCAGCCCCGTGCGCGCCACTCCGGCAGGTGGGGGCGCTCCGCGCCCAGGGACGTGTCGTTGCCGTGGCCCGGGTACACCCAGGTCTCGTCCGGCAGCGTGCCGAAGATCTTCGTCTCGACATCGTCGATCAGACTGGCGAAGGCCTTCGGATCCTTACGTGTGTTGCCCACACCGCCCGGGAACAGACAGTCCCCTGTGAACACATGAGGGTGTCCGTGCGGGTCGTCGTAGACCAGGGCGATCGAGCCCGGGGTGTGGCCCACCAGGTGGCGGGCGGTCAGTGCCACGTGTCCGACGCGGATCGTGTCGCCGTCCCCGACCGGTACGTCCGTCGGGACGGGGATGCCGTCGACGTCGTCCCGTCCCGCGTACGTACGTGCGCCCGTGGCCTCCACGACCTCGGCGAGGGCCTGCCAGTGGTCGCCGTGCTGGTGCGTGGTCACGACGGAGGCGATACCGTCGGCGCCGATCAGGGTGAGCAGGGTGCCGGCGTCGTTCGCCGCGTCGATCAGCAACTGCTCGTCCGTGGCCCGACAGCGCAGCACATAGGCGTTGTTGTCCATCGGACCGACCGCGACCTTGGAGATCATCAGGCCCTGCAGCTCGTGCACATCCGCAGGGCCGCCGACCCTCACCGCTCCGCTGTACGTCATGCCGCTCAGCCTATAGCGGGGGCAGTGCGGGAAGCGGTCCGCCCTCGACGTGCAGTGCGGCTCCGTCCCGGCGTCCGGCGAGCCAGCCGAGCAGGGTGGGCGCGGGGCCGGTCACGGTGACCTCCGCATCACCCCCAGCACTCCCGTCGCCCGCGGAGTCGCGCCCCGTGCTCCACGCGCGCGTGCCGTTCGTGACGCGGGTGGAGGGGACGTCGGGGTGACCGGCGAAGCGGTCCGCGAGGAAGGCGATCTCCCGTTCCGTGAAGTCCTCCGGCAGGTCCTCCAGCTCGTAGCCGATACCCAGGTCGACGTGGTGCAGCTCGACCTCGATCCAGCGCCGGAACGGCACGCGGGCCGCCGAGTCGGTGACCCCGTTGCGCAGCTCCACGGTCCGGGACCAGTCGGCGGGCGCGGTCCCGGTCTCCTGGAAGCGGGCCGAGCTGTCGCGCAGGTCGACGAGCTGCGTCTTCAGGGCGCGGGGGGCGTCCCGTTCGATCTCGGCGTCCCGGGCCTGTCCGGAGGAATACATCGGCCGGCCCTCAAGGACGTTCACCAGGGCGTCCGCGTTGCGGGCGAGATGGGCCAGGACGTGCCCGCGGCTCCAGCCGGGCAGCCGTGACGGTTCGGTCACATCGGCGTTGTCCAGGGCGGCGACTGCGGTCAGCAGTCGCTCGGTCGCGTCACGTACAGACGCCAGGTCGCGCACATGATCGTTCATGTGTCCGACGATAGCCCCGCCACACGTTCGGGTGAAGGTGGCGGACGACGACCGCAAATCGAATGTGCGTGCTATAAGGTCGGGGGCGGCGCCGGGCATTCTTGGAAGTCCGGGATTGTTCTCATCGAGGCGAACCGAACCGGCGTTGTCAGTGGCTCCCCCTAGTCTGAGAAAAGACGTGGGGCCTCGGCCCTGTCACTTCTCTCTAGAAAGGTGCGGACCCGGCGTGGCCGACCGTCTCATCGTCCGTGGAGCGCGCGAGCACAACCTGAAGAATGTCTCGCTCGACCTTCCGCGCGACTCGCTCATCGTCTTCACGGGCCTGTCGGGGTCGGGCAAGTCCTCGCTGGCCTTCGACACGATCTTCGCCGAGGGACAGCGGCGCTACGTGGAGTCCCTGTCCTCGTACGCCCGGCAGTTCCTCGGCCAGATGGACAAGCCGGACGTGGACTTCATCGAGGGTCTCTCCCCGGCCGTCTCCATCGACCAGAAGTCGACCTCGCGCAACCCGCGCTCGACGGTCGGCACCATCACCGAGGTCTACGACTACCTGCGGCTGCTCTTCGCGCGCATCGGCAAGCCGCACTGCCCCGAGTGCGGCCGTCCCATCTCGCGCCAGTCGCCGCAGGCCATCGTCGACAAGGTGCTGGAGCTTCCGCAGGGCAGTCGCTTCCAGGTGCTCTCGCCGCTGGTGCGCGAGCGCAAGGGAGAGTTCGTCGACCTCTTCGCCGACCTCCAGACCAAGGGGTACAGCAGGGCCCGGGTCGACGGCGAGACGATCCAGCTCACCGAACCGCCGACGCTGAAGAAGCAGGAGAAGCACACCATCGAGGTGGTCGTCGACCGCCTCACGGTCAAGGACGGCGCCAAGCGCCGCCTGACCGACTCCGTGGAGACCGCGCTCGGCCTCTCCGGCGGCATGGTCGTGCTCGACTTCGTCGACCTCCCGGCCGACGACCCCGAGCGCGAGCGCATGTACTCGGAGCACCTGTACTGCGCGTACGACGACCTGTCCTTCGAGGAGATGGAGCCCCGCTCCTTCTCCTTCAACTCGCCCTTCGGCGCCTGTCCGGAGTGCTCGGGCATCGGCACGCGCATGGAGGTCGACGCCGAGCTGATCGTCCCGGACGAGGACAAGTCGCTCGACGAGGGCGCCATCCACCCCTGGTCGCACGGGCACACCAAGGACTACTTCGCCCGTCTCATCGGAGCCCTCGCGGACGCCCTGGGATTCCGGACCGACATCCCCTTCGCCGGTCTCCCGCAGCGCGCCAAGAAGGCCCTCCTGTACGGCCACAAGACGCAGATCGAGGTCCGCTACCGCAACCGGTACGGCAGGGAGCGCGTGTACACCACGCCCTTCGAAGGTGCCGTCGCCTTCGTGAAGCGCCGGCACAGCGAGGCCGAGAGCGACACGAGCCGCGAGCGCTTCGAGGGCTACATGCGCGAGGTGCCCTGCCCCACCTGTGAGGGCACGCGCCTCAAGCCGGTCGTCCTCGCGGTCACGGTCATGGAGAAGTCCATCGCCGAGGTCTCCGCCATGTCCATCAGCGACTGCGCGGACTTCCTGGGCAAGCTGCGGCTCGACGCGCGCGACAAGAAGATCGCCGAGCGCGTCCTGAAGGAGGTCAACGAAAGGCTGCGGTTCCTGGTCGACGTCGGCCTCGACTACCTGTCGCTGAACCGCGCGGCGGGCACCCTCTCCGGCGGCGAGGCCCAGCGCATCCGGCTGGCCACCCAGATCGGCTCCGGCCTCGTGGGCGTCCTGTACGTCCTCGACGAGCCCTCCATCGGGCTGCACCAGCGGGACAACCACCGCCTCATCGAGACGCTGGTCCGGCTGCGCGACATGGGCAACACCCTCATCGTCGTCGAGCACGACGAGGACACCATCAAGGTGGCCGACTGGATCGTCGACATCGGCCCCGGCGCGGGCGAGCACGGCGGCCATGTCGTGCACAGCGGCTCACTGAAGGAGCTCCTCGCCAACGAGGAGTCGCAGACCGGTCAGTACCTGTCCGGCAGGAAGGCCATCCCGCTGCCCGACATCCGGCGCCCGCGCGACCCCTCCCGGCAGCTCACGGTGCACGGAGCCCGCGAGAACAACCTCCGGGACATCGACGTGTCGTTCCCGCTGGGCATCCTCACGGCCGTCACGGGTGTCTCCGGCTCCGGCAAGTCGACGCTGGTCAACGACATCCTGTACACGCACCTGGCCCGCGAGCTGAACGGCGCCAGGAGCGTTCCCGGCCGCCACACGCGCGTGGAGGGCGACGACCTCGTCGACAAGGTCGTGCACGTCGACCAGTCGCCCATCGGCCGCACCCCCCGGTCGAACCCGGCGACGTACACCGGTGTCTTCGACCACGTGCGCAAGCTGTTCGCCGAGACCACCGAGGCGAAGGTCCGCGGTTATCTGCCCGGCCGCTTCTCCTTCAACGTCAAGGGCGGCCGCTGCGAGAACTGCTCGGGCGACGGCACGATCAAGATCGAGATGAACTTCCTGCCGGACGTGTACGTCCCGTGCGAGGTCTGCCACGGAGCGCGATACAACCGGGAGACCCTGGACGTCCACTACAAGGGCAAGTCCATCGCCGACGTCCTGAACATGCCGATCGAGGAAGCCATGAACTTCTTCGAGGCGGTGCCTGGAATCTCCCGTCACCTCAGGACCCTGAACGACGTCGGCCTCGGCTATGTCCGGCTCGGCCAGTCCGCGACGACCCTGTCCGGCGGCGAGGCCCAGCGCGTGAAGCTCGCCAGTGAACTCCAGAAGAGGTCCACCGGACGCACGGTGTACGTCCTCGACGAGCCGACCACCGGCCTGCACTTCGAGGACATCAGCAAGCTGCTCGTCGTGCTGTCCGGCCTGGTCGAAAAGGGCAACACGGTCATCGTCATCGAGCACAACCTCGACGTGATCAAGACCGCGGACTGGGTCGTCGACATGGGTCCCGAGGGTGGTGCGGGCGGCGGCATCGTCGTCGCCGAGGGCACGCCCGAGGAGGTGGCCGGGGTGTCGACCAGCCACACGGGCAAGTTCCTGCGGGAGGTTCTGGGCGCCGAGCGTGTCAGCGACGCCTCGCAGGCGAAGCCCGTGCGCAAGGCTGCGGCCAAGAAGGCCGCCACCAAGAAGGCTGTGGCGGCGACGGCCACGACGAGGAAGACGGCGACGGCCAGGACCTCGACGGCGAAGTCCGCGGCGACGAAGAGCACCGCGGCCAAGGGGGGCGGTGGCTCGGGCGCCAAGAAGGCGGCCGTCGCCAAGAAGGCGGCCCCGGCGAAGAAGACGGCTCGGGCTCGTAAGTCCTGATCCGGGGGGACGGCCTCAGGGTCGTGTGCTCCTGTGTGTCGTCACCGTCCGCGCCGCGCTCCATGGGACATCCCGTGGGGCGCGGCGCGTTGCGGAAGCGTGGACGCTTCGCCCAAGGGCCAAGGGCCAAGGGCCAAGGGCCATGGGCCATGGGCCAAGGCCCAGGGGGTGCCGGGGCAGGATGTCTTGTGAGTGCGGGCGCGTCGTGGCTGGTCGCGCAGTTCCCCGCGCCCCTTTGGGGCGCTCGCGCAGGTCCCTGCGATCTTTCGGGGCGCTCGCGCAGTTCCCCGCGCCCCTTTCGGGGCGCTCAGAAGGCGGTCAGTTCGTGTGCGTACGGGGGTTCCGCGCCTGCTCGGGAGCAGGTGATTGCCGCGGCGCGGGCGGCGAACCTCAGCAAGTCGGCCCAGCCGTCGGCCCCCAGACCCGCCGGTCCCGCGCCGGACAGCGCGTCGCGGGCGGCGAGGCCGTGCAGCAGCGCCGCGTTCACGGTGTCGCCCGCACCGATCGTGTCCACCACGTCGACCGGCTCGCCCGGCACGGAGTACTCGCCGCCGTCGCGGGTGAAGGCGGTCAGCCCGTCGCCGCCCCGGGTGATCACGACGGCCGAGGGGCCTGAGGCCAGCCACTCGCGCGGGGTGCCGCCCAGCCATTGGGCATCCTCCTCGGACAGCTTGAGCAGCGACACCGAGGGCAGCCAGCTCTTGAACCGTGCCCGGTAGGCGTCCGGATCGGGGATGAGTCCCGCGCGGATGTTCGGATCCAGCGTGGTGAACACCCCCTGGGCGGACGCGCCCCGCATCAGCTCCTCGTACGCGCTCGCACCCGGTTCCAGGACGAGCGAACAGGTACCGAAGGACACCGCCCGCGTCCCGTCGGGGAGTCGGTCGGGCGCCGAGAACAACCGGTCCGCGGTGCCCTCGACATAGAAGGAGTACGCGGCCGAGCCGTCGGCGGCGATGGACGCGACGGCGAGGGTCGTGGGCTCGGCGCCCCGCTGCACGGACGACACGTCGACGTCCGCCTCGCGCAACCCGCCGACCAGGGCCTCACCGAAAGCGTCGGTCGAGATCCGGGAGCAGAAGGCCGTGCGGGAACCGAGGCGGCCCAGCGCGACCGCCGTGTTGTACGGGCCGCCGCCGCGGCGCGGGTCGAGCGCGGCGAGCGCGCCCGACTCACCGGGCACCAGGTCGATCAGGGCCTCACCGGCGACGACGATCACGAGACGGTTCCTTTCTCGGGGCGGCTCTCTGGGCACCCGCACGACGTGCGGTGTACGAAGGCGGAGGGCAGCCGGACCGTACGGGTGGGGCGGCCGGGGGAGCCCAGCCGTTCCAGCAGCAGCCGTACGGCCTCGGCCCCGATCTCCTTGCTGGGCTGGGAGACAGCGGTGAGCCGGGGAGAGAAGAGGTCCGCCCAGGCGAAGTCGTCGAAGCAGCACAGGGCCAGCTCGCCGGGCACGGACACACCCCGGGCGCGGACGGCCCGCAGCGCACCGATGGTCATCGCGTTGTTGGCGGTGATCAGCGCCGTCGGCGGCGCCGGCAGGGACAGCAGGGACGCGGTCGCCCGCTCCGCGCCTGCCGCCTCCGAATTGCCGGAGATCACGAGCCGCTCCTCGTAGGCGAGTCCCGCGCCGGCCAGGCCGAGCCGGTAACCGGTGATCCGCTCGCTCGTCGTGCTGAGACCCGCAAGGCCCGCGATCAGGCCGATCCTCCGGTGTCCCCGTTCGGCGAGGTGGGCGACCAGATGCGTGACCGGCTCGGTGTTCTCCGCGGACACCTGGTCGAACGTGAAACCGGGCGCCGGGACGTCGTCGACCAGCCGGTCCAGGAACACCGTCGGTACGCCGTGCCGCCCGAGATAGCCGATCAGCTCCCCGGGATCCGCGGAGGGCGCGACGATCATGCCGTCCACGCGCCGCTCGTGCAGCAGCTGGACCACCTTGCGTTCATGGACCGGGTCGTCGTGCGGATCCGCGATCAACAGGCTGTAGCCGTGCTCCAGGGCGCTCGCCTCCACACCCTGGAGGATCTCCGTGAAATACGGGTTGCTGATCGCCGACACCGCGAGCCCGATGGACCGGGTGCGCGCGGTGACCAGGGATCTGGCCAGGCCGTTCGGGGTGTAGCCGAGGGTCTCGATGGCATCGAGGACGGCCTGGCGGGTGTGCGGCAGCACCGGGCGCGTGTCGTTGAGCACGTGCGAGACCGTCGCGACGGACACGCCCGCGTGCCGGGCCACATCGGCCATCGTCGCCATGCCGTCTCCCCGCCGCCTTCCCCAAGGCCCCGGAATCGGCGGCCCGACCGCGAAAGTACCCCATCCGGCACGGCACGTAAACGCTTGCGCAAACGTTTACGCGTACCCGGGGGAGGCGGCCCTCACGTCCGGTCCCGGTCGGCCGCTCACTCCCACTCCCACCCGATCCCCACGATCCCCGACCGGACCCGCTGCTCCACCATGTGGACCGATCGGTGGTGGCCGCTCAGGGGCAGTTCGCGGCGGCCGCTGCGGGGTGCCGCCGCCGAGTGCTGGGCGAACCGGTGGCAGCGCACGGGCAGCGCCCCCTCGGAGAACCGCACCTCAAGGGCGTACTGCCCGCCGGAGAAGCCGAAGCCGCGGACGTACTCGCCGGACGCGCCGGCCGTGCCGTCCTCGACGGCGTAGCGGAACAGGAAGGTGTCGCCCGCCCGCAACAGCGTGTCGAAGAGCAGCTCGGCCACGAGCACGCCGGTCTCGTGGTGCCGGAGCACGCGCCCCGTGCGGCAGTTCTCCAGGGCGTGCACGGTCATGTGCTCGGGGACGCAGCCGGGGTCACCGTGGTGGACGGCCACGTAGCGGTCGACGCCGTCCTTGTGGGCGCGCACGATGTGCTGGGAGTCGCGCCCGGCCAGCTCGCGGCGGGGGCCGATCCGTACCCGTTCGTGCTGGCCGAGGGCGAGCAGCCCGCCGTCGAGCGGTGAGTCGAGCTCGGCCAGCAGCTTCTCCAGGGCTCCGGAGGCCTCGACGAGCGAGCGGTACGAGCGGGCCGAGGGGCGGTCCGCGCCGGTGTGCTCGTCGGCCGCTGTGAGCAGGCGGATCAGCGACTCGTCCGGCAGCTGGAGTATCTCCTCCAGAGCGCGCACGGCCCGCAGGGACTCGGCCCGCTGAGGACGCCGGGCGCCCTGCTGCCAGTAGCTCAGGCTCGTCACGCCGACCTTGACCCCGTACCGCGTCAGATGGTGCTGTACGCGCTGCAGCGGCAGTCCACGAGCGGTGATCGCGGCGCGCAGCGCGACATGGAAGGGGCCGGTCCGCAGAGCGGTGTCCAGTTCCGCCGCGACGACGTCCACGTCCGCGTGCTGTGTGCCGTGCCGCATGCAGGGGCCCTTCTTCTGAAGCTCACAACGGCTGGTCGGGCCGTTCGCACTGCTCAAAGGGGCCGCCCCGGTCGGCGTACGGGGGATGGTCACATGCGTACGCCGTGGTTCCCGGCCCAAGTAATCCCGCATTGAAGCCTGTTGACCAGGCCCGGACAACACCTGATGCGCAACTTCGCTGTCACCGGTGCTTTCCGGCGCGGACGTACGGACGTGGGGACGCGGACTCGCGGCGAAGGCGGGGAGGCCGGTTGGACGCCGGGCGGGCGCCGGGCCGAGCGGTGGCTCAAGGCCGGCGGCGCCGCCGAGGGGCCGTCAGGAGAGGGGCCGGAGGTCCTGTCCGGAACGGCCGGAGGTCCTGTCGGTTCCGGGCGGAGGGCCGCCCGGAACATGCGGCGGCCCGGAGCGCGGGCGGTGGGGGTCCGGCGGGTGAGCGCCGTGGACCCGGTGACACGCGTGCGCTCCGGGCCGCCTTCGTGCGTCGGACGGCGGGGTCGCCGTCCGGCTCAGGGGCGGGGGTCCGTGTCGGGCTGCGTCGACCTCAGGCGCTTGGCGCGCACGATGTCGGGGTCGCGGGGGTCGAGGCCGGACAGCAGGCTGTCGCCGAACTGCTCCTCGTCCTGGTACGGGCGGACCCGGACCGACCGCCGTGTCTTCTCGATCCGTGTCTGTCGCATCTTCCGCAGCCCTTCGGTCATCGACCCGACGCCCTTGTCCGGGGCGGTGGATCCACCTGCATCTGCACTGCTACGAGCATTGCCCCGAATTGTCTTCGTGTCGTCACGGCCAGCCCCCGAAACAGGTTCCGGTCCACCTCAATTGCCCACCTCCGGCCAGCCGTAACCGTCCACCTCCGACGGGGTGTTGGGCGCGGGCCGCGGCGGTGTGCCCCCGGGCGGGTGCGGCATCGGCCGGTCGAGGGGTCTTGGAGGGGCGCCGGCGGGCCCACCGCGACGAGCTGATCAGGGCATGCCAGGCGGTCCCGGGAGCTGGGCCGGCCGGATCGAAGCCGGGAGCGGTCCGGATCGGGCCGGGCCGCAGGACGGCGGGCCGTCGCGCTGTCACACCCCGCCAGTAGGGTGTGAGACATGGCCGACCCCTCCAGCTACCGCCCCAAGCCGGGACAGATCCCCGACTCGCCAGGGGTCTACAGATTCCGCGACGAGCACCGCCGGGTGATCTACGTCGGGAAGGCGAAGAGCCTGCGCCAGCGCCTGGCCAGCTACTTCCAGGACCTCTCCAATCTCCACCCGCGTACGCGCACGATGGTCACCACGGCCGCGTCGGTGGAGTGGACCGTGGTGACCACGGAGGTCGAGGCGCTCCAGCTGGAGTACTCCTGGATCAAGGAGTACGACCCCCGGTTCAACGTGAAGTACCGCGACGACAAGAGCTACCCCTATCTCGCGGTCACCATGCACGAGCGGTTCCCGCGCGTGCAGGTGATGCGCGGCCAGAAGAAGAAGGGCGTGCGCTACTTCGGTCCCTACGGGCACGCGTGGGCGATCCGCGACACCGTGGACCTGTTGCTGCGCGTCTTCCCCGTCCGGACGTGCTCCGCGGGCGTGTTCAAGAACGCCGAGCGCACGGGCCGCCCCTGTCTGCTCGGCTACATCGGCAAGTGCTCCGCTCCCTGCGTCGGACGGGTCACACCCGAGGAGCATCGTGAACTCGCCGAGGAGTTCAGCGACTTCATGACCGGCCGCACGGGTACGTACATCCGCCGTCTGGAGCGGCAGATGACGGACGCCGCCGAGGACATGGAGTACGAGCGGGCCGGACGGCTGCGCGACGACATCGGGGCCCTCAAGAAGGCCATGGAGAAGAGCGCCGTCGTGCTCGCCGACGCGACGGACGCCGACCTGATCGCGCTGGCCGAGGACGAGCTGGAAGCCGCCGTCCAGATCTTCCACGTACGCGGCGGCCGGGTGCGCGGCCAGCGCGGCTGGGTCACCGACAAGGTCGAGGCGGTCACCACGGGCGACCTCGTCGAGCACGCGCTGCAGCAGCTGTACGGGGAGGAGACCGGCGACTCCGTACCGAAGGAGGTACTCGTCCCGGCGCTGCCCGACCCTCTGGAGCCCGTCCAGGAGTGGCTCACCGAGCGGCGCGGGTCGAACGTGTCGCTGCGGATCCCGCAGCGCGGCGACAAGAAGGCCCTCATGGAGACGGTCGAGCGCAACGCCCTGCACTCGCTCGCCCTCCACAAGACCAAGCGCGCCTCCGACCTGACGACCCGCTCCCGCGCGCTGGAGGAGATCGCCGAGGCCCTCGACCTGGACAGCGCGCCCCTGCGGGTCGAGTGCTACGACATCTCGCACCTCCAGGGCGACGACGTCGTGGCGTCGATGGTCGTCTTCGAGGACGGGCTCGCGCGCAAGAGCGAGTACCGCCGCTTCCAGATCAAGGGCTTCGAGGGCCAGGACGACGTCCGCTCCATGCACGAGGTCATCACCCGCCGCTTCAAGCGGTACCTCGGCGAGAAGGAGAAGACCGGCGAGTGGGCCGACGGCGAGGCGGGTCTCACCGAGGAGGACGGGCGGCCCAAGCGGTTCGCGTACCCGCCGCAGCTGGTCGTCGTCGACGGCGGCAAGCCGCAGGTCGCGGCAGCCCAGCGGGCCCTGGACGAGCTGGGCATCGACGACATCGCCGTCTGCGGCCTCGCCAAGCGCCTCGAAGAGGTCTGGCTGCCCGGCGACGACGACCCCGTGGTACTGCCACGTACCAGTGAAGGGCTCTATCTTCTTCAGCGTGTGCGCGACGAGGCGCACCGCTTCGCGATCACCTACCAGCGCGCCAAGCGGGCCCGGCGCTTCAGGGCGAGCCCGCTCGACGACGTGCCGGGGCTCGGTGAGACGCGCAAGCAGGCATTGATCAAGCATTTCGGTTCGGTGAAAAAGCTGCGATCCGCGACAATCGACCAGATCTGCGAGGTTCCCGGCATAGGCCGTAAGACGGCCGAGTCGATCGCCGTGGCCTTCGCCCAGGCGGCCCCGGTGGCTCCCGCCGTGAACACCGCGACTGGAGAGATCATGGAAGACGAGGATCACGTGGAGGACGCGGCACCCGAAACGACGGCGGGTGTCGCGGAGGAGCCCGTGTCCGCGGGCACCTCGGACGAGCGACGGGGGCAGGAAAGATGACCGGTAACGAGCAGGAAGAACCGGTGGCGCCGCGCACGGCGGACGCCGGAACCGACGCGGCCCGCACAGGCGCGGTGAACACAGCTGAAACCGAGGCACCGCACAAGGAAGCACGCGAAGATCGGCCGCAGCGGACGGCGCCGGCCGACACAGCCGGCGGAGCCGACGAGGCGGAACAGGAAGACGGAGCGGAAGTGAACACGGGCACGACCATCGACAAGCCAGGCGTCCCCGAGGCGGCCATCCCGGAGCTGGTGATCATCTCCGGGATGTCGGGCGCGGGCCGGTCCACCGCCGCCAAGTGTCTGGAGGACCTGGGCTGGTTCGTCGTCGACAACCTGCCACCCGCGCTGATCCCCACCATGGTGGAGCTCGGCGCGCGCTCGCAGGGTAACGTGGCGAGGATCGCGGTCGTCGTCGACGTCCGCGGCCGGCGCTTCTTCGACAACCTGCGCGAGTCCCTCGCCGACCTGGAGACCAAGCACGTCACCCGGCGGATCGTCTTCCTGGAGTCCTCGGACGACGCCCTGGTGCGCCGCTTCGAGGGAGTGCGCCGGCCGCACCCGCTCCAGGGCGACGGCCGCATCGTCGACGGCATCGCCGCCGAGCGCGAACTGCTGCGGGAGCTGCGCGGCGACGCCGACCTGGTGATCGACACCTCCAGCCTGAACGTGCACGAGCTGCGCGCCAAGATGGACGCCCAGTTCGCCGGGGAGGAGGAGCCCGAGCTGCGGGCCACCGTCATGTCCTTCGGCTTCAAGTACGGCCTGCCGGTCGACGCCGACCTCGTCGTGGACATGCGGTTCCTGCCCAACCCGCACTGGGTCCCGGAGCTGCGCCAGTACACCGGCCTGAACGAGGAGGTGGCGGCGTACGTCTTCAACCAGCCCGGCGCCAAGGAGTTCCTCGACCGGTACGCCGAACTGCTGCAGCTCATCCAGACCGGCTACCGCCGTGAGGGCAAGCGCTATGTGACCATCGCGGTCGGCTGCACCGGCGGCAAGCACCGCTCCGTCGCCATGTCGGAGAAGCTCGCGGCCCGCCTGGTGTCCGAGGGAGTGGAGACGGTCGTCGTCCACCGGGACATGGGCCGCGAATGACACGACGTTCTCTGCGGCTGGACCGGCTGCGGCGGGGCGGAATCGACGGGCGCGGCATCGACGGGCCCGGCGGCAGGCCCGTCGACGCCCGCGGTGCCAAGCCCACCGAGGCCCGCGGCGCGAAGCCGCGGCGCCGCGGTGCCCAGCCCAAGGTCGTCGCGCTGGGCGGGGGCATGGGCCTGTCCGCCTCGCTCGCCGCCCTGCGCCGCATCACCGGCGACCTCACCGCCGTCGTCACGGTCGCCGACGACGGCGGCTCCAGCGGCCGTCTGCGCGACGAACTGGGTGTGCTGCCGCCCGGCGACCTGCGCAAGGCGCTGGCCGCGCTGTGCGGGGACGACGAATGGGGGCAGACCTGGGCCCGGGTCATCCAGCACCGCTTCCAGTCCCAGGGCGAACTGCACGAGCACGCGGTCGGCAATCTGCTGATCGTCGCCCTGTGGGAGCAGCTCGGCGACCACGTCCAGGCGCTCGACCTGGTCGGCAGGCTGCTGGGCGCGCACGGGCGGGTGCTGCCCATGTCCGCCGTACCCCTGGAGCTGCAGGCGCTGGTCAAGGGGCACGACCCGGACCGGCCCGAGGACGTCGACACCGTACGGGGCCAGGCGACCGTGGCGCTCACCCCCGGCGAGGTGCAGTCCGTGCACCTCGTGCCGCACGACCCGCCGGCGGTCCCCGAAGCCGTTGCCGCCGTGCTGGACGCCGACTGGGTGGTCCTCGGTCCCGGCTCCTGGTTCTCCTCCGTGATCCCGCATCTGCTCGTGCCCGAGCTGCTCGACGCCCTCACCGAGACGAAGGCGCGCCGGGTCCTCCCGCTGAACCTCGCTCCGCAGCCCGGAGAAACAGAAGGCTTCTCACCGCAGCGTCATTTGGAGGTTTTGGGACGACACGCCCCTAAACTCGCCCTGGACGTGGTGTTGGCCGACGAGGCCGCCGTGCCCGACCGCGAGATACTCGCCGATGCCGCCAAGCGGTTCGGCGCGGCGGTCGAGCTGGCGCCGGTGGCCAGGACCGACGGGACTCCGAGGCACGATCCGGAGCTGTTGGCCGCCGCGTACGACCGTATTTTTCGGATGCATGGAAGGATCGGCCCATGGCGATGACGGCAGCGGTGAAGGATGAGATCTCCCGGCTTCCCGTCACCCGGACCTGCTGCAGAAAGGCGGAGGTCTCCGCCATCCTGCGGTTCGCGGGCGGCCTTCACCTGGTGAGCGGCCGGATCGTGATCGAGGCGGAGCTGGACACCGCGATGGCGGCGCGACGGCTGAAGCGGGACATTCTTGAGATTTTCGGCCACAGTTCCGAGCTGATCGTGATGGCGCCGGGCGGGTTGCGCCGGGGTTCGCGTTACGTCGTCCGGGTGGTCGCTGGCGGTGACCAGCTGGCCCGCCAGACCGGGCTCGTGGACGGCCGTGGGCGCCCGATCCGGGGGCTGCCGCCACAGGTGGTCTCAGGGGCCACCTGTGACGCCGAGGCGGCCTGGCGCGGGGCCTTCCTGGCGCACGGCTCGCTCACCGAGCCCGGGCGTTCGTCCTCGCTTGAGGTGACCTGCCCGGGGCCCGAGGCGGCGCTCGCGCTGGTGGGGGCCGCGCGTCGGCTCTCGATCGCGGCGAAGGCGCGTGAGGTACGGGGCGTGGACCGGGTCGTCGTGCGCGACGGGGACGCCATCGGGGCGCTGCTGACGCGGCTCGGGGCGCACGAGTCGGTGCTGGCGTGGGAGGAGCGGCGGATGCGGCGGGAGGTTCGCGCCACGGCGAATCGTCTCGCCAACTTCGACGACGCGAACCTTCGGCGGTCGGCCCGTGCGGCTGTCGCCGCGGGGGCGCGGGTGCAGCGGGCTCTGGAGATTCTCGCGGACGAGGTTCCTGAGCATCTCGCTGCCGCTGGGCGGTTGCGGATGGAGCACAAGCAGGCGTCGCTTGAGGAGCTGGGCGCTCTCGCGGAGCCGCCGCTCACGAAGGATGCGGTGGCGGGGCGGATTCGGCGGCTGCTCGCGATGGCCGACAAGCGGGCGCAGGACCTTGGGATTCCGGGGACGGAGTCCACGCTCAGCGAGGAGATGGCTGACAACTTGGTGGGCTGACGTCTGCTGGTTGCGCCGTTCCCCGCGCCCCTTGGGGGTGGTGGCGTGGGGGTGGGCTTCGGCTGCGGGTCCGGTGGGGGCGGATCGCGCAGTTCCCCGCGCCCCTGGGGGTGGGTGACGCTGGCGTGGAATCTCGGGTGCGGGTCTGATTCGGCTGGCCGCGCCGTTCCCCGCGCCCCTGGGGTGGGTGGGGTCGACGTGGGGTGTCGGGTGCGGGTCGCATTCGGCTGGCCGCGCAGTTCCCCGCGCCCTGGGTGGGCCGGGGCCCGAGCCGATCACCACGGCCCGCTCCCCCAACCGACAACCGCACCCCCCACCCACCTAAGGGGCGCGGGGAACTGCGCGGCCAGCCGAATGCGACCCGCACCCGACACCCCACGTCGACCCCACCCACCTCAGGGGCGCGGGGAACGGCGCGGCC
>NZ_JBHWZP010000091.1:0-30146 GCF_042728395.1 Streptomyces sp. NPDC060205 | reverse complement strand
GCGCCGTTAAGGGGCGCGGGGAACTGCGCGCCCGGCCACGACGTGCGCGCAGTGGTTCACGCGCCTGCCGTGCACGCCCCTTCCGGGGTGGGGGATTCGCGTGCGGGTCCGTTGTGGCTGGCCGCGCAGTTCCCCGCGCCCCTCGGGAGCGCCCCTGGCGGGGCGACTCCCCGCGGGGGCGGTTCCCCAGAGTGGGGCGGCCCCGTCCAGACACCGGCGTCAGCGCATCCGGCCAAGGGCGTCCCTGACCCGCCGTGCGTCGCGCAGGCGGTGTTCGTACGTGGCGCCCAGCGTCAGGAGCAGGACGCCCGCCAGGGCGGGCGGGGCCCAACGGGGGACCGCGCCCATGGCCTGGGCGAGGTACGGGGCCAGTTCGTGGAGCGCGACCAGGACCAGCGTGCCGCCGCCCAGGACGAGCGGGGCCCGGAGCCGGTGCCGGACGCCGAGCAGGGTGACGGCGAGCGCCGCGGACCCCAGCAGCAGCGGACGCAGCCAGTTCGCGTCGCCCCACACGGCCAGGAGACTCGGCAGCAGCGTCACCGAGAGGCCGGGCCCGTACGCCGTCCAGGACGAGGCCTGCGCGTCACGGCTCCTGCGGGCGTACCCGAGAAGCAGCGCGGGCACGGTCACCGGCAGCGTGTACGCCTCCGGGGCGCCCACCTCCCAGGCGGCCAGCCGGACCCAGGCGGCCAGCACGAACAGCACGGCCGCCGCATGGCCGACCCGCCTGCGGTCCGCGCGCAGGGCCGTGCCCGCGGCGATCACCCCGCACAGGGCCAGGACCAGGGCGAGGACGGGCAGTTCGGCGGTCGCGAGGTCGATCGCCAGCAGCCCCGCGACGGCTCCCGTGATCTCGGCGGACACCGTCGTCGTGGGATCGCCGAGCCGGGGCGCCAGCACCGCCGCGACGGCCGGCACCACCAGGACGAGCAGCGCGATGTGCTGCGGCTGCCAGCCGAGGGACGCGCCGGTGGCGCAGGCGAGCGCCGTGGCGTACGCGAGGGAGGCCGCGGTCGTGACGGTCCGGATGCGCGTCCCCTTCCGGAGGACCGCTGCCGACGCGAACACCGCGGTCAGGGTCGCGAGTACCGCGAGCGTCGCCGCTTCGGAGGCCAGG
Organism: Streptomyces sp. NPDC060205; assembly: GCF_042728395.1. Classification (NCBI taxonomy): domain Bacteria; kingdom Bacillati; phylum Actinomycetota; class Actinomycetes; order Kitasatosporales; family Streptomycetaceae; genus Streptomyces; species Streptomyces sp. NPDC060205. The sequence goes on along the minus strand of NZ_JBHWZP010000091.1, from coordinate 29,029 downwards.
GAGAGCGCCACGAGGTGCAGTGAGCCGAGGAGCGCGAGGCAGAGCGCGGTGGTCGGGAGCAGCGCCGCGCGCCGGCCTTCCGCCGGGGCGTGGCCGACGGCCGCGGACGTGTACGCCGCTGCCGCCAGCAGAGCCACCGTGATCGCGCCGTGCGTCAGAAGGGCCGCCGGGTAGGGGAGTTGCGCGATCGCGGGGAGGGGGAGCGTCGCGGACCAGGCGAGCAGCAGTGCTCCGCTCAGAGCGAGGTGGCGGAGCAGGCTGTTCCAGAAGACCGGGACCAGCACCGCCGCCACCGCCGCCAGCACCAGCGGAGCGCTCTCCGTGCCGGACGTCCACGGCGTGGAGACCGTCACCGCGTCGCGGGCGTCCGACGGCGCCCCGGACCACGCGTGCGCGGCCCAGCCGGCCGGGCCGAGCAGGGCCAGGGCGACGAGGGGCAGGGTCCAGGCCACGGCGAGCGCCTGCACCGTCGTGGAGGACCAGAACAGGCCACGCCGTACGGTCCCGGGCAGCCGGCCGCCGCGTACCGACAGCAGGGCGATCGCGCAGGCCAGACAGGCCGGGACCGTCCACACACCGGGCAGGACCGTACGCAGCACGCCACCCGCCGCGGCGACGGCGGTCAGGCCGCCGGCCGACGCCAGACCGAGAGCGGCCCGCGCCTCGGGGGCACGCCACGCGGCCCCGAGCGCGATCGCCGCGGCGAGGGCGAGGAGCGCCGCCGCACGGGCGGCGGCGCTCGGACCGGAGGCGTCCCAGGTGAGGACGCCGGCCGCCAGGACGCCCAGGGCGCCCGTCCCGTACGCGCCGACGGCGGCGACGACCCGTACGGGCCGGATGGAGCGCACCGGGGCGGAAAGGGCCAGCGCGGTGTCCGCCGCGGCCGTCCCCAGGAGTGCCGCCGTGATCAGGTGGTCGCCCGCGCCGGCCGCCACCGCCCAGAGCAGCAGGGGGAGCTGGGCCGCGGCCACGGCCGCCGGGAACGGCAGCCGCAGGTCGCCGAGGACACGGCCGTACGCCGTCCACAGCGCGGCCAGGAGTGCCGCCGCCGCTGCCGCGTAGCCGGTGCCGTCCACCCCGGAGAGGGAGACCTCGTGCAGGGCGTAGGCGTCGAGGACCGTCAGCGCGAGGCCGAGACCCGCCACCGATTCCGCCGTCGAGCCGAGGCCGCGCTTCAGCAGGGGCACCGGCGCGGCGAGCGCGGCCGCGGTGACCGCGCCGAGGACCGCCGACCGCCCCGCGATGCCCATGTCGCCCCAGCTCACCAGCGTGAACGCGATGGCCGCGATGGTCAGCAGGACACCGCCGAGCACGAGCAGCACGTTCTGCACGCCGGGGGCCGTGGCCTCCGGGCGCCGGGGCCCGTGTCCGCGCGGCGGCCAGACGCCCGGGGCAGGGGCAGGGCCCGGCTGGGGCCCGGCCGACCGGAGCACGTCGAGCAGCCAGATCCGGCGGGCCAGCAACTGGGCCCTGCGGGCGTCCAGTTGCCACAGCTCGTGGTCGAGGATCCGCAACTCCTCGGCCGGCGGCGGAATGTTCGTCATGCCCTGGAGTGTGGTCCGGGTCACGTCTCATGGCATGAGCGCACATACTCAGGACGTACTCAGATCCGTCAGGGACGGTCATGGGCAGCCGTACACGCAGCCGCGCACGGGCGCGGGCACGGGCACCGGGGGGGCAGGCACGGGCGCGGGCAGGCGCGGCGAGCCACGGGCAGGCATGGCGGGTCATGGGCTTGTGGTGGGCGGGCAGACCCGGATCATGACACCCATGGACTGGACGCACTACCGCTTCCGCAGCCTCTGGACCCTCGCCGCCCCGCCCGACGACGTCTACGCCGCGCTGGCCGACCCGGAGCGCTATCCGCGCTGGTGGCCGCAGGTGCGCGAAGTGACACCCGTCGACGGGGCCAGCGGTGTCATCCGGATCCGCTCGGTGCTGCCGTACGACCTGGTCCTCAACGCCAGGGAGGTCCGGCGCGACCGGGCGGCCGGCGTCCTGGAGATCGCGATGACGGGTGACATGGACGGCTGGGCGCGGTGGACCGTCACCGCCGACGGACCGGGCACCCGCGCCCGTTACGACCAGGAGGTGCACGTGACCAAACCGCTGCTGCGGCGGTTCGCGGTGCCGGGACGGCCCGTCTTCCGCGCCAATCACGCGCTGATGATGCGTGCGGGACGGCGAGGACTCGCCGCCCACCTCGGGGGGAACCGCGAAGCGGTTTGATGGAAACGCACGGGGACCTGTATTGTTCGGTGCGTTCCCGGGCGATTAGCTCAGTGGGAGAGCGCTTCGTTCACACCGAAGAGGTCACTGGTTCGAACCCAGTATCGCCCACCGGGAAAGGCCGGTCCGTCACAGACGGACCGGCTTTTTGCATGGTCCCGCGCGGCCCGGCGCAGTGCGGCGCTCAGGCGGCCTCCGCCGGGAGTTCGGGCCGCAGCGGCCATGACTGGTCGACCAGTTCCTCGGAGCCGCTGCGCGCGAACCACGCCTGCAGGCCACGGGCCTGCGCCGCGTGCCAGCCGCCCTGCAGCGTGTGCAGTTCGGCCGGAGACAGCCGCTCCATGCGGGTCGCGAACCGCCGCCCGATCGCCCGGACGACCTCCAGCGAGGCCAGCGCGTCGGCCGCCGCCTCGTGTGCGCCCTGCAGCTCCACCTCGTAGTGCGCGCACAGGTCCGTCAGCGTGCGGCGGCCCTTGCGGTAGCGGTCCAGATACTTGTCGAGGACCCGCGGATCGAGCACGCGCAGCGGCACCGACTCGAACCAGTGGTCCAGCGAGGACGCCCGGTGCCTGCGCAACTCCCGGTCCAGGAGCGTCAGATCGAAGGGCGCGTTCATCACCACGAGCGGCCGGCCCGCCGCGCTCTGCTCGGCCAGCTCCCTGACTATCTCGTCCATGACGGGCGACGGCCAGCGACCGCTGCGCCGCAGATGCTCGTCCGTCAGCCCGTGCACCGCCGTGGCGGCCTCGGGCACCGGCACCCCCGGATTCACCAGCCAGCGACGCACGCGCGGGCGGCTGCCGGGAGCGTCCTGGACGACGACGGCGGCCGACACGATCCGGTCGGTCTCCACGTCGACACCGGTCGTCTCCGTGTCGAAAGCGGTCAGGGGCCCTTCGTACCAGCACGTCATACGCTCACAACTCCTCGATCACCCTCGGCAGTTGACGCGCCGTCCCCTGCCCTTTTTGTGATACCCGGGCTGTTTGCGCCGTACGCCGGAAGGAGACAACAGAGGTACGGGTCTTTGCAGTTCAGCGACTCGTCGCGGGGATTCACCGGATTCGGAAGGCTGTTGGACATGGCGCTCGCGCAGCCCGAGCAGGGCGGGCTGCTGCCCCGGCGGACGGCACCGCATCGCGGCTCTCTGGCCACCACCGCATGCATGGAGACACTGCAGGTCGGCTATCTGCACGCGGTGGCGGCCGCCTCGGGCTGCTCCCTGTCCCAGCCCTTTCCGGACAACGGCATCGACTGGCACGTCAGCCACAGCGCCCCCGGGCACACGGTCGACGACGAAGTCACCATCAAGGTGCAGCTCAAGTGCACGTACCAGATCCCGCCGAACCCGCCGGGCGCCGCCTTCTCCTTCACGCTCGACAACGCCCACCTGGAGAAGCTGGCCCGGACCCCGGTCTCGGTGCACAAAATACTGGTCGTGATGCTTGTGCCCAGATCGCAGGACGACTGGCTGCGAGCCGGCCACGAAGGCCTCGACCTGCGGCACTGCTGCTACTGGATCAACCTCGCCGGACACCGCATCACCGGCCGGCGCAGGACCACCGTGCGGATACCGACCACGCGCGTCTTCGACGACAGGGCGCTCTGCGAGATCATGACGCGGGTCGGTACGGGAGGCATACCGTGACGCACCGCCCCTTCGACGAGCCCCTACGCCCCGTCAGGCCCCACCCCGTCGAACCGCCGGGGCTGTGGGACCAGCCGCCGCGGCCCGACGAGGTCGACCCGGCCGTGCTCGGCGCGCTGCTCCTTCGGCACGGCTGGCAGCGCCGCGGCGGAGCGCCCGGCCGCTACGGCCGCTGGACCCCGCCCGGACCCGGCCACTCCGGCATCAGTCTGCTCGTGCCGGAGAGCCGGGCGTTCCCGGACAGCGAGGACCTGCTGGGGGAAGCCCTCGTCTCGCTGTCCCGCAGCGGTTCGCCCGCCGCCCGCGACGTCCTGATCGGCCTCGCCGTGCCCAGCGACGAGATCCACTGGTGGCGTGACGTACCGGTGGGCCCGGTCGGCACCTCGCCGTGGACGGTCGAGGAACAGATGCGTACGGCGGCCCGGCAGATCCTCCTCGCGGGCGCCCTCGCCACCCGCGGGCGGGCCGGCTACCACGGCGCCCGCCATCGCAGGCCCGCCGCCGCGTCCCTGGAGAACGTGCTGGTCGGAGCCGCCCCCGGCGGCCGTCGCCTCACCGCCTTCGTGCCGGTCGCCACCGGCCGCCCGCTCGCCGTCCGGCTGCACCAGGCGCTGTACGCGGCCCGTGAGGCGATCGACTACCGGCGGGCCACCGGGGGCATGGACGCGTTCGACGGGGCGGTCGAGGCAGGCGTGAGCCATGAGCTGACGGAGGCGCTCGTGGCGCTGGTGCGGGGCACGGAGGGTGCCAGGGTCGCCGTCGAGTGGGCGCCCGCCGCCGGGGTCCCCGAGGGGTGCGCGGCGTCCGCGGAACCCGTCGAGTTCTCGCCCGGCGACCTGCCGGCGCTGCGTGAGGCGGGGGCCCGCTATCTGCGCGAGGAGCCGTCCGTGCCCGTGCGCATCACCGGGGCTGTCGTACGGATGCGCAGGTCAGGGCCGCGCGGCGAAGGAACGGTACGGCTGAAGGTCATCGCGGGCGCCGAGGTGCCGCACGTCCGGATGACCCTCGACGAGGAGTCGTACCGGATCGCCGGGCAGGCCCACCTCGTCGGACTCCCGGTGCGGGTGCACGGCCGGCTGGAGAGCCGGGGCGGATTCAGGCGGCTGACCGGCGCGTCCGGTGTGACACCGGTCCAGGTGGACGAGGCGGAACGCGACCGCCTGATGAAGTCGCTCCAGGAGAACCTCGACTTCTTCGAGGAGGCGTGCACGGAGGACTGACGCGGGCCGCGGACGGGCCGGGGACGGGGTGAGGGCGGGCCGGGAGCGGCCTTGGGCCGGGCGTGGGGATAACCGTTTCGCGGTCGGTGCCCCCGGCTCGGTACGATCGCTTCCGAGACGCGCGCAGGAGTCGCCGCACGCGTTCCCTTCAGGCAGGAGAGTCCGGTGTCAGACGTCCGTGTGATCATCCAACGCGATTCCGAGCGGGAAGAGCGCGTGGTGACGACGGGGACTACGGCGGCCGAGCTCTTCGCCGGTGAGCGCACCATCGTCGCCGCACGCGTGGCGGGCGAGCTGAAGGACCTCGCGTACGAGGTGCAGGACGGCGAGACCGTCGAGAGCGTCGAGATCTCCTCCAAGGACGGCCTCGACATCCTGCGCCACTCCACCGCGCACGTGATGGCCCAGGCCGTGCAGGAGCTGTTCCCCGAGGCCAAGCTGGGCATCGGCCCGCCGGTCAAGGACGGCTTCTACTACGACTTCGACGTGGCCAGGCCCTTCACCCCCGAGGACCTCAAGGCCGTCGAGAAGAAGATGCAGGAGATCCAGAAGCGCGGCCAGCGCTTCTCCCGCCGGGTGGTGACCGACGAGGCCGCCCGCGAGGAGCTGGCCGACGAGCCGTACAAGCTGGAGCTCATCGGCCTCAAGGGCGCCGCGTCGAGCGACGACGGCGCGGACGTCGAGGTGGGCGCCGGCGAGCTGACCATCTACGACAACCTCGACGCCAAGACCGGCGACCTGTGCTGGAAGGACCTCTGCCGCGGTCCCCACCTGCCCACCACCCGGAACATCCCGGCGTTCAAGCTGATGCGCAACGCCGCCGCCTACTGGCGCGGCAGCGAGAAGAACCCGATGCTCCAGCGCATCTACGGCACCGCCTGGCCCACCAAGGACGAGCTCAAGGCGCACCTGGAGTTCCTCGCCGAGGCCGAGAAGCGCGACCACCGCAAGCTCGGCAGCGAACTCGACCTGTTCTCCGTCCCGGAGCAGATCGGCTCGGGCCTCGCGGTCTTCCACCCCAAGGGCGGCATCGTCCGCCGCGTCATGGAGGACTACTCGCGGCGCCGCCACGAGGAGGAGGGGTACGAGTTCGTCTACACCCCGCACGCCACCAAGGGGAAGCTCTTCGAGACCTCGGGCCACCTGGACTGGTACGCCGACGGCATGTACCCGCCCATGCAGCTCGACGAGGGCGTGGACTACTACCTCAAGCCCATGAACTGCCCCATGCACAACCTGATCTTCGACGCGCGCGGCCGCTCCTACCGTGAACTGCCGCTGCGCCTCTTCGAGTTCGGGACCGTCTACCGGTACGAGAAGTCGGGCGTCGTGCACGGCCTGACCCGCGCCCGCGGCTTCACCCAGGACGACGCGCACATCTACTGCACCAAGGAGCAGATGGCGGAGGAGCTCGACAAGACGCTCACCTTCGTCCTCGGCCTGCTGCGGGACTACGGCCTGACCGACTTCTACCTGGAGCTGTCCACCAAGGACCCGGAGAAGTTCGTCGGCTCGGACGAGGTGTGGGAGGAGGCCACCGAGACGCTGCGGCAGGTGGCCGAGAAGCAGGGCCTCCCGCTCGTCCCGGACCCGGGCGGCGCCGCGTTCTACGGGCCGAAGATCTCCGTCCAGACCAAGGACGCGATCGGCCGGACCTGGCAGATGTCGACCGTGCAGCTCGACTTCAACCTGCCGGAGCGCTTCGACCTGGAGTACACCAGCCCCGACGGCTCCAAGCAGCGCCCGGTCATGATCCACCGTGCGCTGTTCGGCTCGATCGAGCGCTTCTTCGCGGTGCTCCTTGAGCACTACGCGGGCGCGTTCCCGGCGTGGCTGGCGCCCGTCCAGGCGGTCGGCATCCCGATCGGCGACGCGCACACCGACTATCTGCACAAGTTCGCCGCCGAGGCGAAGAAGAAGGGGCTGCGCGTCGAGGTCGACTCGTCCTCCGACCGTATGCAGAAGAAGATCCGCAACGCCCAGAAGCAGAAGGTGCCCTTCATGGTCATCGCGGGCGACGAGGACATGGCCGCCGGCGCCGTCTCCTTCCGCTACCGCGACGGCTCCCAGGAGAACGGCATCCCGCTCGACGAGGCCATCGCGAAGATCGCGAAGGTCGTCGAGGAGCGCGTGCAGATCTGAGCGACCCGCAGCCCGCGGTGCCCACCCGCACTCCGTGGCGTGCGACGGAAAGCCCCCGGCCGGCTCAGCCGCCCGGGGGCTTCTCGTTGCCCTCGCCGGCGAAGACCTGCAGCAGCCACGACGAGAACGACCCCGTCACCGCGCCGAGCAGGGCCAGCCCGCAGGCCATCAGCCCCACCGCGATCAACCGCCCCACGGGCGTCACGGGAGCCACATCGCCGTACCCCACGGTCGCCAGCGTCGCGCAGGTCCACCACACCGCGTCGCCGAAGGTGTGGATCGTCGCCCCCGGCGCCGCGCGCTCCTGCTGGTACACGGCGAGCGCGCCCGCGAAGCCGAGCAGCGACACGGCCAGACCCGCGTACGTGATCACCCGGGCGTGCAGGGCCAGCCGGGGCCGCCCACGCCTGCGCTGCACGGTCTCGTAGACCTTCACCACGCGCAGCGGGCGCAGCAGGGGCAGCACCAGGACGACCGTGTCCAGCCAGTGCTTGCGTACGAACCGGGGCCCCAGGCCGCTCAGCCGCCACCGCACGGCGTAGTCGACGGCGAACACCGCCCAGGCCGCCAGCATCGCCGCGACACAGGCGCTCGGCCACGGCTCCGGCAGCCGGTGGCCCAGGACCCGGATCGCGTACGCGGTGAAGAAGAGCCCCGAGGCGACGACGAGCGGCAGCTCGGTGCGGCGCTCCCAGCGGGTCGTGCGGGTGTCGTCGTCCATCACCTCAGCTTGGCGGCGGGCGCTTTCGCGCGGTACCCGGCGACACGCCGCGAACGGGCGAAGCCATATGCTTCACCCCATGACGAGTGAGCCGGAGCAGCAGATCGGAGTCGGCACACAGGACGCGTTCCAGCGCCTGTGGACGCCCCACCGGATGGCCTACATCCAGGGTGAGAACAAGCCGACCGGTCCCGGTGCCGGCGACGGCTGTCCCTTCTGCTCGATTCCGGCGAAATCCGACGAGGACGGGCTCGTCATCAAGCGCGGCGAGCAGGTCTACGCGGTGCTCAACCTGTACCCGTACAACGGCGGGCATCTGATGGTCGTGCCCTACCGGCATGTCGCGGACTACACCGATCTGACCGTCCCGGAGACCGCCGAACTCGGTGAGCTGACCAAGCAGGCGATGACCGCGCTGCGGACCGCGTCCGGTGCGCACGGCTTCAACATCGGGATGAACCAGGGCTCGGTCGCCGGGGCCGGTATCGCCGCGCACCTCCACCAGCACATCGTGCCCCGCTGGGGCGGGGACACGAACTTCATGCCGGTGGTCGGGCACACCCGGGTGCTGCCGCAACTCCTCGCGGACACCCGGAAGATGCTCGCGGAGGCCTGGCCGTCGGTCTGAGGCCCGGCCTCCCGGAGGTCCACCCGGCGTGGACGCCTAGGCGTCGTACAGGTCCGCCTTTCGCGGGGAGGCCTCCTGGACGGCCCCGCTGAGGGCGGACGAGCGGCTGCCGAACTTCGTCGTGTCCACGCCGTTGTCGTTCAGCACCCGGATCGCTGCCGCGTGCACCACCCGCAGCACGGGGGTCGCCGCGCGCAGGGCGTCGTCCGCCATGAAGCGGTGCCGCCAGGGCTTGGCCGCCCAGGCGTGCCGCAGACCGAAGGGCTCCGGCAGGGTCAGCTTGCCGCCGAGGTGGTCGAGGATCGGCGGATACCAGGTGAAGGGCGCGCGCACCGCGAGCCGTACGACCTCGTCGGCGTCGACCAGCGGCAGCTTCTGCGTCTTGGTCTCCCAGAACCTGACGGTCTTCGGGACCGTCTTCGTCTTGGCGGCGGGCCCGCTGGTGAACAGCGAGTGCACCGGCCCCAGGGCGTGTCCGGTGACCTCGATGCGCAGCGTCTCGTGCAGCACGGTCACGGTGATCAGCATCGTGATGACCAGCTGGCCGTCCCAGAGCGTCCACTGGACGCCGAGGTAGTGGCGGTCACCGCTGCCGAACTGCTGCTTGTTGCAGATCTCCTGTATTTTGTGCGGCTTGACCTGGTACGCGTCCACGTCGGTGCCGCCGGGGCGGGAGACCGAGCCTGCGTTCTCGTTGATCGGTGTGACCACCCAGTGCTTTATCGAAGGCGCCGGGAAACCACCGGTGTTGAGCGGGCCGCGCTCCAGCATGCGCAACTGGTCGTGGATCGAGCGGATGACGTCCCAGCTGCGGAACGGATGGATCTCCTTGGTGGAGTCCGCCGACACCAGGTCCTCGGCGAGCTGCCAGGTGCCCCAGCGCGTGCCCATGCCCAGTATTCCCTTGGGGCCCGCGTAGAAGACCGAGTTCGACTGCTGCTCGGCGCTCAGCCGGGCCAGGCCCTGGCGCAGCCGCTCGGCCGTCGTCTCGCCTGGGCTGCCGGGCACGGCCTCGGGAATCTTGGCGCCGATACCGCCGCCCGCGAGCAGGCTGCTCCAGCGCTCCCGCAGATCGTGGGCCGTGCGCTCGCAGATCTGCTTCGCCCAGACCCAGCCGAGGACGGGCGCGACGATCGCGGCGCGCGCATACCAGGCCCAGAAGCCGCTGAAGGGCATCTTGAGCAGGAAGAGGACCGCCAGGCCGCCCACCCCGATCAGGATCGTGGTGGCGAGGACCCCGGCCCGCTTGTCCTCGACCTTGGCGACCGAGCGGCGGATCTGGAAGACCAGCAGCCACAGCAGCAGACCGGGCAGGAAGATCAGGCCGGTCAGCACCATGACCGCGGTGAGCCAGCTGTCCCGCTCCTTGCGGATGCGGTTCGCCGCCAGGCAGTGCTCGACGACCACCTGCGGCTCCGTGCCGAAGGACTGGATGAGCGGGCTGCGGCCACCGCCCAGCATCCTGAGCTGCACGGCCCGGGCGAAGGCCTCGCCCAGGTTCGGCTTGAAGATCGACGCCCACTTGCGGCCCGGCGAGACCTTCGACTGGTGCCACTCGCTGTTGGCGTCGAGGATCGCTTCGACGGGACTGTCGCGGTAGGCCGCGGAGGCGAGCGCGAACGTCGCCGCCGTCTGTCCCGCGGAACCCGAGAGCGGAACCTGTGCTCCCGGGCTGAAATCGAATGCGTCGTCCGCCATTACCGCCCCCATCGCCGCCTTGCCCCGCTGCTGCGGCATTCCCGACTTCGGTGCTCCGCACACCTGTTGATCAGGTCATCGTCTTGATCAGGTTCTCAGAGTATCGCCAGGGGCCGACATTCGTCGGCGGACGGCCGCAGCCGCCCGCCGATCGATGGGGAGGGCAACTAGTGCGCGCCCTGCGCCTGTTCGCGGATCCGGTCGGTCAACTGCGGCGGCATGGGCTCGTGCCGGGCGTAGCTGCGGTTGAAACGCGCGGTGCCGTGCGACAGGGAGCGCAGATCGACGGCGTACCGTCCGATCTCGATCTCCGGGACCTCGGCGCGTACGAGGGTCCGGCCGCCCGGCGCCTGCTCGGTGCCCACGACCCGCCCGCGGCGGCCCGACAGATCGCTCATCACGGCCCCCACGTACTCGTCGCCCACCAGGACCGTCACCTCGGCGACGGGCTCCAGGAGATGGATCCGCGCGTCGGTCGCGGCCTCCCGCAGGGCGAGCGCGCCGGCGGTCTGGAACGCCGCGTCCGAGGAGTCCACGGAGTGCGCCTTGCCGTCGGTCAGTGTGATCCGCACGTCGATGAGCGGATAGCCCGCGGTCACGCCCCTGGCGGCCTGGGCGCGCACTCCCTTCTCCACGGACGGGATGAACTGCCGGGGCACGGCACCGCCCACCACCTTGTCGACGAACTCGATGCCGGAGCCGCCGGGCAGCGGCTCCACCTCGATCTCGCAGATCGCGTACTGCCCGTGCCCGCCGGACTGCTTCACATGACGGCCGCGCCCGCCGGACTTCGCGGCGAAGGTCTCCCGCAGGGACACCTTGTGCGGTACGACGTCGACCTGGACGCCGTACCGGTTGCGCAGCCGTTCCAGGGCGACGTCCGCGTGGGCCTCGCCCAGGCACCACAGGACGACCTGGTGGGTGTTCTGGTTCTGTTCCAGGCGCATGGTGGGGTCCTCGGCCACCAGGCGGCCAAGGCCCTGCGAGAGCTTGTCCTCGTCGGCCTTGCTGTGCGCCTGGATGGCGAGCGGCAGCAGGGGGTCGGGCATCTCCCACGGCTCCATCAGGAGGGGGTCGTCCTTGGCCGAGAGCGTGTCACCGGTCTCGGCGCGGCTCAGCTTGGCCACACAGGCCAGATCGCCCGCGATCGCGTGGGTCAGGGCGCGCTGCTGCTTGCCGAAGGGCGCGGAGAGGGCGCCGATGCGTTCGTCGACGTCGTGGTCCTCGTGGCCGCGGTCGGCTAGGCCGTGCCCGGAGACGTGCACCGTCTCGTCGGGGCGCAGCGTCCCGGAGAACACCCGCACCATCGACACCCGGCCCACGTACGGGTCGGAGGCGGTCTTCACGACCTCGGCGACCAGTGGTCCGTCCGGGTCGCAGGCCTTGACGCGGCGGGCCCGGCCGTCCGGGGTGGTGACCAGCGGGGCCTCGCGCTCCAGCGGCGTCGGGAAGCCGCCCGTGATCAGTTCGAGCAGTTCCACCGTGCCCAGCCCCTGCCGAGCACCCTCGGCGGCGGGCGCGGCGGCCAGCACCGGATGGAAGACCCCGCGTGCGACAGCCCGCTCCAGGTCCTCCACGAGAGTCCGGAAATCGATCTCCTCACCGCCGAGATAGCGGTCCATGAGGGTCTCGTCCTCGCTCTCCGCGATGATTCCCTCGATCAGCCGGTTGCGGGCCGACTCGATGAGCGGCATCTGCTCGGGACCCGGCTCGGACTCCTTGCGCTCCCCGGACGAGTAGTCGAACAGCCGCTGCGAGAGCAGCCCGATCAGCCCCGTCACCGGCACATGCCCGTCGGGGCCCGCGGAGCCGTGCAGCGGCAGGTACAGCGGCAGTACGGCGTCGGGGTCGTCCCCGCCGAAGGCGTCCGCGCAGATCCGGGTCATCTCGTCGAAGTCGGCCCGCGCCGACTCCAGATGCGTCACCACGATGGCTCTCGGCATGCCGACCGCCGCGCACTCCTCCCACACCATGCGCGTCGAGCCGTCCACGCCGTCCGAGGCCGAGACGACGAAAAGGGCCGCGTCCGCCGCTCGCAGACCGGCCCTCAGCTCGCCGACGAAATCGGCGTAACCGGGAGTGTCCAGCACATTTATCTTGTATCCGGCCCAGTCGACCGGGACCAGGGAGAGCTGCACCGAGCGCTGCTGGCGGTGCTCGATCTCGTCGTAGTCGGAGACGGTGCCGCCGTCCTCCACACGGCCCGCCCTGTTCACCGCTCCCGCGGTCAGCGCGAGAGCCTCCACCAGAGTCGTCTTGCCCGAACCGCTGTGGCCGACCAGCACCACATTCCGTACGGACGCGGGGTGGTCGGCCGCCGTAGCCCTGCCGGCGGCTCCGGGGTGTGCGTTCGCCTTGTCGCCCATGGAATTGCCTCCCGTGCACGGTGAGGTCACTGGGGGCGCGGGCCGACGGATCCGCGAATGGCGGCTCCGATGACGCCCGCGGTGCCATCGAGCTTCGCACTCGCGTCACGGTGCGTCCATACACCGGACGCGATCGCGCCGCCCTCCTGCCGGGCCCCCGGATGTCACCAGGACGTGACCCGGGGCGCGGGTGCCCGACCGTCGCACACGCGCACGCGTGGCTACGATGGGCCAGCCGGTGGCCAGCAGGGCCGCCCGGCCACACCGACCGTCGGGAAGGCCATGCTGAACAAGTACGCGCGTGCATTCTTTACGCGTGTCCTCACACCGTTCGCCGCGTTTCTCATCCGCCGGGGGGTGAGCCCCGACACGGTCACCCTCCTGGGCACGGCCGGTGTGGTGGCGGGCGCGCTGGTCTTCTACCCCCGCGGAGAGCTCTTCTGGGGCACGATCGTCATCACGCTCTTCGTGTTCTCGGACCTGGTCGACGGCAACATGGCACGCCAGCTGGGCCGCTCCAGCCGCTGGGGCGCCTTCCTGGACTCGACCCTCGACCGGGTGGCCGACAGCGCGATCTTCGGCGGCTTCGCCCTCTGGTACGCGGGCAACGGTGACGACAACGTCCTGTGCGCCGTGTCGATCTTCTGCCTGGCCAGCGGCCAGGTGGTGTCCTACACCAAGGCCCGGGGCGAGTCGATCGGCCTGCCCGTCGCCGTCAACGGCCTGGTCGAGCGCGCCGAACGCCTGGTGATCTCGCTGGTCGCGGCCGGCCTCGCGGGCTTCCACAAGACCTTCGGCGTACCCGGCATCGACGTACTGCTGCCGATCGCGCTGTGGATCGTCGCCGTGGGCAGTGTCGTCACCCTCGTCCAGCGCGTCGTCACGGTGCGCCGCGAGGCCGCCGAGGCCGACGCGGCGGTCGCCGCCCCGCCCGGGAACACGCCGGGAAGCACTCCGGGGAACACGCCGGGGAACGCTTCGCGCAACAGCGGGGCCACCTCGTGAGCGGTCTGCGGGACCAGCTGACCTACGCCGCGTACGCCGCGGGCTGGGGAGCCGTCAAGAAGCTCCCCGAGCCGGTCGCCGTGCGCCTCGGCCGGACGATCGCCGACCTCACCTGGAAGCGGCGCGGCAAGGGCGTACTGCGGCTGGAGTCGAACTACGCGCGCGTGCTGCCCGACGCGAGCCCCGAGCGGCTCGCGGAGCTGTCCCGCGCGGGCATGCGTTCGTATCTGCGCTACTGGATGGAGTCGTTCCGGCTGCCCGCGTGGAGCAAGGAACGCATCAGGAGTGGTTTCGAGCCGAAGGACCTCCACCATCTGACCGAAGGGCTCGCCGCGGGCAAGGGCGTCATCCTCGCGCTGCCGCACCTGGGCAACTGGGACCTCGCGGGCGCCTGGGTCACCACCAGGCTTCAGACGCCGTTCACGACGGTCGCCGAGCGCCTCAAGCCCGAGAAGCTCTACGACAGGTTCGTGGCGTACCGCGAGGGCCTCGGCATGGAGGTGCTGCCGCACAGCGGCGGCACCGCCTTCGGCACGCTGGCCAGACGCCTGCGCGACGGCGGCCTGGTCTGCCTGGTCGCCGAACGCGACCTGTCCGCCTCCGGGGTCGAGGTCTCCTTCTTCGGGGACACCACCCGGATGCCCGCGGGCCCGGCGCTGCTCGCCCAGCAGACCGGCGCGCTGCTGCTGCCGGTGACCCTGTGGTACGACGACTCGCCCGTGATGCGTGGCCGGGTCCATCCCCCCGTCGACGTACCCGAGTCAGGTACGCGGGCCGAGAAGACGTCTGTCATGACGCAGGCGCTGGCCGATGCCTTCGCCACGGGGATCGCCGACCATCCGGAGGACTGGCACATGCTGCAACGCTTGTGGCTCGCCGACCTTGAGCCCCGCCCGGGGACGACCACGGCGGAGCCGGTCCCTGGACCGGCCGGTGGGGAACTCCCGTCCGCGGCCCCGCACGACGATCAGGTCCGGCCGGGGGAGCGCCCGTGAGGATCGGCATCGTCTGCCCGTACTCCTGGGACGTCCCCGGGGGAGTCCAGTTCCACATCCGCGACCTGGCCGACCATCTGATCGCGCTCGGACACCATGTGTCCGTCCTCGCGCCCGCGGACGACGACACACCGCTGCCGCCGTACGTCGTCTCGGCGGGCCGTGCCGTCCCGGTGCCGTACAACGGCTCGGTCGCGCGCCTGAACTTCGGGTTCCTGTCCGCCGCGCGGGTGCGCCGCTGGCTGCACGACGGCACGTTCGACGTGATCCACATCCACGAGCCGGCCTCGCCCTCCCTCGGCCTGCTGGCCTGCTGGGCGGCCCAGGGACCGATCGTCGCCACCTTCCACACGTCGAACCCGCGGTCCCGCGCGATGATCGCCGCGTACCCGATCCTGCAGCCCGCGCTGGAGAAGATCAGCGCGCGGATCGCGGTGAGCGAGTACGCCCGGCGCACGCTCGTCGAGCACCTGGGCGGCGACGCCGTCGTCATCCCGAACGGCGTCGACGTGGACTTCTTCGCGAAGGCCGAACCCAACCCCGAGTGGCAGGGCGGCACGCTCGGCTTCGTGGGCCGCATCGACGAGCCCCGCAAGGGGCTGCCGGTCCTGATGAAGGCGTTGCCGAAGATCCTCGCCGAACGGCCCGAGACCCGGCTGCTGGTCGCCGGACGCGGTGACGAGAAGGAAGCGGTCGAGAAGCTTCCGGCTGAGCTGCGTTCGCGGGTCGAGTTCCTCGGCATGGTCAGCGACGAGGACAAGGCGCGGTTCCTGCGCAGCGTCGACGTGTACGTGGCGCCCAACACCGGCGGCGAGAGCTTCGGGATCATCCTGGTCGAGGCGATGTCGGCGGGCGCGCCCGTGCTCGCCTCCGACCTCGACGCGTTCGCCCAGGTCCTCGACCAGGGCGCGGCGGGCGAACTGTTCGCCAACGAGGACGCGGACGCGCTGGCCGCGTCGGCGGTACGGCTCCTCGGCGATCCGGCGCGGCGCGCGGAACTGCGTGAGCGGGGGAGCGCGCATGTGCGGCGCTTCGACTGGTCGACGGTCGGCGCGGACATCCTGTCCGTGTACGAGACCGTCACGGACGGGGCGGCGGCGGTAGCGGCGGCGGACGAACCGGCGGAGCCGGGGGGTTTGCTGGCCCGCTTCGGCCTCGCCCGGGACTGACCCTCCGGGGGCAGTGTTTCGGCTGCGGCCCGGTGGGGGCTGATCGCGCAGTTCCCCGCGCCCCTTAAGGGCGGGGCTTCGCCCCTGCCCGCCTGTCCGCCGGGCGGGATGAAAAGCACGGCGGAGCCGGCTTTTCAGGGGCGCGGGGAACTGCGCGACCAGCCCCCACCGGACCCGCACCCGAACACGGTCGCACAGGCGCCGCAGGCGCCATCCAGGGGCGTCGCCGAGCAAGGCGCCCCCACCGGTAGCGTGTGCCCCCGTGACCTCCACACTGATCTGGATCGTGGTCGCCCTCGCGGCGATCGGCCTCTACCTGAGCTGGACGGCAGGCCGCTTGGACCGCCTGCACTCACGCATCGACGCGGCCCGCGCCGCCCTCGACGCACAGCTCCTGCGCCGCGCCTCGGTCGCCCAGGAACTCGCCACCGCCGGCGTGCTCGATCCGGCCGCGTCGATGGTGCTCTACGAGGCCGCGCACGCCGCCCGGCAGGCCGAGGAGGACCACCGGGAGGTCGCCGAGAGCGACCTCAGCCAGGCACTGCGGGCCGTCTTCGGGGAGACCGAGCAGGTGGCGGCCGTCCAGGCGGCCCCGGGCGGCGAGGACGCGGCCCGCGAACTCGCCCAGGCCGTCCGCCGCGTACCGATGGCCAGGCGCTTCCACAACGACGCCGTACGCGCGGCCCGCGCCCTGCGCCGCCACCGCAAGGTGCGCTGGTTCAGGCTGGCCGGGCACGCCCCGTTCCCGCTGGCCTTCGAGATGGACGACGAGCCGCCGACGGCGCTGGCGGACCGCCCCGGGACGTAGGTGGGCGGGGCCGCCCGGGGCCGTGGTCCGGGTAGGTGCGTGAAGACTGGACGAGGCCCTGACCAGCGGAAAAGATCGGCGGGGGCCGGAAAATGAGCCACCGCCTACCCATTGGCCCTTGCTGTGGCCTGGCCCCCGGGCGTTTCCTCGGTGTTTGCAGAAGCCCTCTTTCACCGAGTGAGGTCAACCCGTGTCCAGCACGCTCTCCCACCCCGTCCAGCCCACCGACACCCCGGCCACCGGCACCGCGCGCGTGAAGCGCGGCATGGCCGAGCAGCTCAAGGGTGGCGTGATCATGGACGTCGTCACGCCCGAGCAGGCGAAGATCGCCGAGGACGCGGGCGCCGTGGCCGTCATGGCCCTGGAGCGGGTCCCGGCGGACATCCGCAAGGACGGCGGCGTGGCGCGCATGTCCGACCCGGACATGATCGAGGGCATCATCGAGGCCGTCTCGATCCCGGTGATGGCCAAGTCGCGCATCGGCCACTTCGTGGAGGCCCAGGTCCTGCAGTCCCTCGGCGTCGACTACATCGACGAGTCCGAGGTGCTCACCCCCGCCGACGAGGTGAACCACTCCGACAAGTGGGCCTTCACGACCCCCTTCGTCTGCGGTGCCACCAACCTTGGCGAGGCCCTGCGCCGCATAGCCGAGGGCGCCGCCATGATCCGCTCCAAGGGCGAGGCCGGCACCGGCAACGTCGTCGAGGCCGTGCGCCACCTGCGCCAGATCAAGAACGAGATCGCCCGGCTGCGCGGCTACGACAACAACGAGCTGTACGCCGCCGCCAAGGAACTGCGTGCCCCGTACGAGATCGTCAAGGAGGTCGCCGAACTGGGCAAGCTCCCGGTCGTGCTGTTCTCCGCGGGTGGCGTGGCCACCCCCGCCGACGCCGCCCTGATGCGCCAGCTCGGCGCTGAGGGTGTCTTCGTCGGCTCCGGCATCTTCAAGTCCGGCGACCCGGCCAAGCGCGCCGCCGCCATCGTGAAGGCCACCACCTTCTACGACGACCCGAAGATCATCGCGGACGCGTCCCGCAACCTGGGCGAGGCCATGGTGGGCATCAACTGCGACACCCTCCCCGAGTCCGAGCGCTACGCGAACCGCGGCTGGTAGTCCGTCCCTCCGAACGCAAAGCACCCTCCGGGCGGTGAGCGCCGTCCGGACGGAAAGCACCCTTCGGGCGGTGAGCGCCGTCCGGACGGAAAGCACCCTCTCCAGAGCACCCCTTCACACAAGGCAGGCACTCCGTAGATGAGCACCACCCCCGTCATAGGCGTCCTGGCCCTCCAGGGCGACGTACGGGAGCACCTCATCGCCCTGGCCGCGGCGGACGCCGTGGCCAGGCCGGTGCGGCGCCCCGAGGAACTCGCCGAGGTCGACGGACTGATCGTCCCCGGCGGTGAGTCCACCACCATCTCCAAACTGGCCGTCCTGTTCGGCCTGATGGAGCCCCTTCGCGCGCGCGTGCGGGACGGCCTGCCCGTCTACGGCAGCTGCGCGGGCATGATCATGCTCGCCGACAAGATCCTCGACCCGCGCTCGGGCCAGGAGACCATCGGCGGCATCGACATGATCGTGCGCCGCAACGCCTTCGGACGGCAGAACGAATCCTTCGAGGCGAAGGTCGACGTGAGGGGCATCGAGGGCGATGCTGTGGAGGGACTCTTCATCCGGGCCCCCTGGGTGGAGTCGGTGGGCGCGCAGGCCGAGGTGCTCGCCGAGTACGGCGGCCACATCGTCGCCGTACGCCAGGGCAACGCGCTCGCCACGTCGTTCCATCCGGAACTGACGGGCGACCACCGCGTGCACGCTCTCTTCGTCGACATGGTGCGCGCGACCCGGACAGCGACGTCCTAGTAGGATCTGGGGGTCCCCCAGGCTCTCGAAGCCTCGGGAGTTCGTACTGGTTGGGTTACGCGAAGGAGACAGGCAGATGTCCGGCCACTCTAAATGGGCCACGACGAAGCACAAGAAGGCCGTGATCGACGCCAAGCGCGGCAAGCTCTTCGCGAAGCTGATCAAGAACATCGAGGTCGCGGCGCGGATGGGCGGCGTGGACCTCGACGGCAATCCGACGCTTTACGACGCCGTGCAGAAGGCCAAGAAGTCCTCGGTCCCGAACAAGAACATCGACTCCGCGGTCAAGCGCGGCGGTGGTCTCGAAGCCGGCGGCGCCGACTACGAGACGATCATGTACGAGGGATACGGCCCGAACGGTGTCGCGGTGCTCATCGAGTGCCTCACCGACAACCGCAACCGCGCCGCCTCGGACGTACGCGTCGCCATGACCCGCAACGGCGGCAACATGGCCGACCCGGGTTCCGTCTCGTACCTCTTCAACCGCAAGGGCGTCGTCATCGTCCCCAAGGGCGAGCTGTCCGAGGACGACGTCCTCGGTGCCGTGCTCGACGCGGGTGCCGAGGAGGTCAACGACCTCGGTGACACCTTCGAGGTCCTCTCCGAGGCCACCGACCTGGTCGCGGTGCGCACCGCGCTCCAGGAGGCCGGCATCGACTACGACTCCGCCGACGCCAACTTCGTCCCGACCATGCAGGTCGAACTGGACGAGGAGGGCGCCCGGAAGATCTTCAAGCTCATCGACGCCCTTGAGGACAGCGACGACGTGCAGAACGTCTTCGCCAACTTCGACGTGAGCGACGAGGTCATGGAGAAGGTCGACGCGTAACACCGCACACCGCGCACCGCACGCGGCACGTCCACGCGCCGCGGACGGTACGGGCTCAACGGGCCGACGGGACACCTCCCGTCGGCCCGTCCCGTTGTCGGCCCGCCCCCTCGCCGGGCGTCGCTGGCGGGCGTTGTCGGTGGCACCCGATAACCTGCACGAATCGGGGACAGCTCCCCGGTGGCGGCCGGGTGGGGCCGACCAAGTCGAAGGAGGGGGCCGGGTGCGGGTACTGGGCGTTGACCCCGGATTGACCCGGTGCGGTGTCGGTGTCGTCGAGGGCGTGGCGGGCCGGCCGCTCACCATGATCGGCGTCGGAGTCGTCCGCACCCCCGCCGACGCGGAGTTGGGGCAGCGTCTCGTCGCCATCGAGCAGGGCATCGAGCAGTGGCTCGACGAGCACCGTCCCGAATTCGTCGCCGTGGAGCGGGTGTTCAGCCAGCACAACGTCCGTACGGTGATGGGCACCGCCCAGGCCAGCGCGGTCGCGATGCTCTGTGCGGCCCGGCGCGGCATCCCCGTCGCCCTGCACACCCCCAGCGAGGTCAAGGCCGCCGTCACCGGCAACGGCCGCGCGGACAAGGCCCAGATCGGCGCCATGGTCACGCGGCTGCTGCGGCTCGACGCGCCCCCCAAGCCCGCCGACGCCGCCGACGCCCTCGCTCTCGCCATCTGTCACATCTGGCGTGCCCCGGCCGTGAACCGCCTCCAGCAGGCGCAGGCCGCGCACCGCCGGGCCCAGCTCTCCACCCGGAAGGTCACCCGATGATCGCCTTCGTCAGCGGCAAGGTCGCCGCCCTCGCCCCCGACTCCGCGGTGGTCGAGGTGGGCGGCATCGGCATCGCCGTCCAGTGCACCCCCGACACCCTCTCCGGGCTGCGCATGGGCCAGGAGGCCCGGCTCGCCACCTCCCTGGTCGTCCGCGAGGACTCACTCACGCTGTACGGCTTCGCGGACGACGACGAGCGCCAGACTTTCGTGCTGCTGCAGACCGCCAGCGGGGTGGGGCCGCGGCTGGCCCAGGCGATGCTCGCCGTGCACAGCCCGGACGCCCTGCGGCGCGCGGTGTCCACGGGGGACGAGAAGGCGCTCACCGCCGTTCCCGGCATCGGCAAGAAGGGGGCCCAGAAGCTGCTGCTCGAACTGAAGGACCGCCTCGGGGAACCGCTCGGCACGGGCGGCGCGGCGATCGGGCGGCCCGTCGCCACGGGGTGGCGGGAGCAGTTGCACGCCGCGCTGATCGGGCTGGGGTATGCGACCCGGGAGGCCGACGAGGCGGTTTCGGCGGTTGCGCCGCAGGCGGACGCCTCCGGCGAGGCGCCGCAGATCGGTCAGTTGCTGAAGGCCGCGCTTCAGACGCTCAACCGGGCCCGCTGAGCCCCTGCCGGGGGCGGCCGTGATGAACCTGCGGGTGCGTCGTGGCTGGTCGCGCAGTTCCCCGCGCCCCTTGCGGGGCGCGCCTGCGCGGGTCGCGCCCACGCGAAGAACAACCTCACCTGTATGACCCGGAACCACCCCTACACCGCGAGGCACGCCGAATGAACTGGGACGAGACGACCGACGACGGTAGCGGCGAGCGGCTCGTCGGTGCGGCCGGGGACCGTGAGGAGCAGGCCGTCGAGGCCGCCCTGCGGCCCAAGGACCTCGGTGAGTTCATCGGTCAGGAGAAGGTCCGCGAGCAGCTCGACCTCGTCCTGCGTGCCGCACGCGCGCGGGGCGCCACCGCGGACCACGTGCTGCTCTCCGGCGCGCCCGGCCTGGGCAAGACCACCCTCTCGATGATCATCGCCGCCGAGATGGAAGCCCCGATCCGCATCACCAGCGGCCCCGCCATCCAGCACGCGGGCGACCTCGCGGCGATCCTCTCCTCCCTCCAGGAGGGCGAGGTCCTCTTCCTCGACGAGATCCACCGCATGTCGCGGCCCGCCGAGGAGATGCTCTACATGGCGATGGAGGACTTCCGCGTCGACGTCATCGTCGGCAAGGGTCCCGGCGCCACCGCCATCCCCCTCGAACTGCCGCCCTTCACGCTCGTGGGCGCCACCACGCGCGCGGGTCTGCTGCCGCCCCCGCTGCGCGACCGCTTCGGCTTCACCGCGCACATGGAGTTCTACGAGCCCGCCGAGCTGGAGCGCGTCATCCACCGCTCCGCACATCTGCTCGACGTGGAGATCGACACGGACGGAGCCGCCGAGATCGCCGGCCGCTCCCGGGGCACGCCGCGTATCGCCAACCGCCTGCTGCGCCGGGTCCGCGACTACGCCCAGGTCAAGGCCGACGGCGTCATCGACCAGGACATCTCCAGCGCCGCCCTCGCGGTGTACGAGGTGGACAGCCGCGGCCTCGACCGCCTCGACCGGGGTGTCCTCGAAGCCCTGCTCAAGCTCTTCGGCGGCGGACCCGTCGGCCTCTCCACGCTGGCCGTGGCGGTGGGGGAGGAGCGGGAGACCGTCGAAGAGGTGGCCGAGCCCTTTCTCGTACGCGAGGGGCTGCTGGCCCGGACACCCCGGGGCCGTGTCGCCACTCCGGCCGCGTGGGCCCACCTGGGCCTCACGCCGCCCCGGTCGTCAACCGGTGGAAACGGACAAGGGGACCTGTTCGGGGCGTGACGGCGAGGGGGCTCGCGAGGTCAGGAACCCCGGTGCCATGCTGAGCGTTGTTCCTTGACGGCGGACTCGCTTAGACTCCGCCGATGCCGCCCTTGCCGACGGCGTACATACCCCCATCCAGCAGGCCGCTCACCATCGCGGTCGAATGAAGGAAGTTCCGTCCCGTGAGTCTCGTGACCCTCCTCCCGTTCATCGTGCTCATCGGGGCCATGTTCCTGATGACCCGGTCGGCCAAGAAGAAGCAGAATGCGGCTGCGCAGATGCGCAACGAGATGCAGCCCGGCACCGGCGTCCGCACGATCGGTGGCATGTACGCGACCGTCAAGGAGGTCAACGAGGAGACGGTCCTCCTCGACGCCGGCCCGGGCGTCGACCTGCTCTTCGCGAAGAACGCCATCGGCGCGGTCCTCGGCGACGACGAGTACAACCGCATCGTCCACGGCATCGAGCACGACCTGAAGTCCGACGAGTCGGTCGTGCCGGACGACGCCTCCTCCCTCACCGAGACGGACGAGTCCGCCGACGTCTCCGACGACAAGCACATCGACCTCGGCAAGAAGGACGCGGCCGAAGAGCCCGTCGCCGAGCCGGCCGTCGAGCCCGTCGTCGAGCCCGCCGACGAGTCCGCCGTCGCGGAGCCGAAGAAGACCGACGGCGCCGAGCTCAAGAAGTCCGACGGCGAGTCCGACACGAAGTAGCCACGACCGGGGGACCGCGAAGTGCGCCGCTCGCGCGCCGCGGTCCCCGGACGTCCGGCTTCGCGCGGAACCTCCACACCATTTGATGCCCGTCCGCGAAGGTACCGAGAGACCGGGCGGACGAAGAGGGAGAACAAGAAGGTGGCAGCACCCAAGAAGGGCCGACAGGGCACCCAGGGCAGGCCGGGGCGCACCTTGGCCCTGATCCTGATCGCCATCGTGGCGCTCACCGGCGGCATGTTCGCCTCCGGGCACACGACACCGCGACTGGGCATCGACCTCGCCGGCGGTACGAGCATCACGCTCCAGGCGAAGAACGAGCCCGGTCAGAAGAACGCGATCAACAAGACCAACATGGACACCGCGGTCGACATCATGAACCGCCGTGTCAACGGTCTGGGCGTCAGCGAAGCGGAGGTGCAGACCCAGGGCGACAGCAACATCATCGTCAACATCCCCAAGGGTACGAACTCCGAGCAGGCGCGGGAACAGGTCGGCACCACCGCCAAGCTCTACTTCCGCCCCGTGCTGGTCACCGAGGTCACCGGCGCCGACGCCGCGACCCCGTCCCCGAGCGCGTCCGGCAGCTCCTCCGCGAGCCCCTCCGCCTCGGCGAAGGAGAGCGAGAAGGCCACCTCGTCCTCGTCGCCCTCCGCCTCCGCCACCTCGCAGGGCCGGGCGGTCACCGACGCGCTGAAGGCCGACCCCACTCCCTCGGGGAGCAGCACGGGCAGCGAGTCCGCCGCTGCCAGCCCCTCGGCGTCCGCGAGCACCGACCCGGCGACCGCGAAGCTCCAGGCGGAGTACGCCAAGCTGGACTGCAGCAAGAAGACGGTCCGCGCCAAGGCCGGTGACGGCGTCAAGGCCGGTGCCCCGACCGTGGCCTGCGGCCAGAACTCGCAGGGCCAGTGGCAGAAGTACATCCTCGGCCCGGCCGAGGTCGAGGGCACGGACGTCGACAAGGCCTCGGCCGTGTTCGACACCCAGGGTGCCGCGGGCTGGAAAGTCACCATGGACTTCACCGGCAAGGGCGGCAAGAAGTTCGCGAGCATCACGGGCAAGCTGGCGCAGAACCAGTCCCCGCAGAACCAGTTCGCCATCGTCCTCGACGGTGAGGTCGTCTCCGACCCGTACGTCAGCCAGGCGCTGACCGGCGGCACCGCGGAGATCTCCGGCAGCTTCGACCAGCAGGAGGCGCAGGACCTCGCCAACATGCTGTCGTACGGCGCGCTGCCGCTCACCTTCACCGAGGCGAGCGTCACCACCGTCACCGCCGCGCTCGGCGGCGAGCAGCTGGAGGCCGGTCTGATCGCCGGCGCCATCGGCCTGGCCCTGGTCATCATCTACCTGGTGGTCTACTACCGCGGCCTGTCGATGATCGCCATCGCCTCGCTGCTGGTCTCCGCGGTCATGACGTACGTGATCATGTCGCTGCTCGGCCCGACCATCGGCTTCGCGCTGAACCTGCCCGCGGTCTGCGGCGCCATCGTGGCCATCGGGATCACGGCGGACTCGTTCATCGTGTTCTTCGAACGCATCCGCGACGAGATCCGCGAAGGCCGAAGGATGCGCCCCGCGGTCGAGCGTGCCTGGCCGCGCGCCCGGCGCACCATCCTGGTCTCCGACTTCGTGTCGTTCCTCGCCGCCGCCGTGCTCTTCGTCGTCACCGTCGGCAAGGTCCAGGGCTTCGCCTTCACCCTGGGGCTCACCACCCTGCTCGACGTGGTGGTCGTCTTCTTCTTCACCAAGCCGCTGATGACGCTTCTGGCCCGCAGGAAGTTCTTCGCGGAGGGCCACAGCTGGTCCGGCCTCGACCCGAAGCGACTGGGCGTGCAGCCGCCGCTGCGCCGCACCCGTCGTGCGTCCGCCCCCGTCGACACGAAGGAGGCGTGAGATGTCGAAACTCGGCACCCTCGGCGCCCGGCTCCACCGCGGCGAGATCGGCTACGACTTCGTCGGCAAGCGCAAGATCTGGTACGGCGTCTCGATCCTGATCACCATCACGGCGATCCTGGGCCTCGCGGTGCGCGGTCTGAACATGGGCATCGAGTTCCAGGGCGGCGCCGTCTTCACCACCGAGCGCACCAGCGTCTCGGTGAGCCAGGCCGAGACGTACGCGGAAGAGGCCTCGGGCCACGACGCGATCGTCCAGAAGCTCGGCAACGGCGGACTGCGCATCCAGGTCGCCGGCGTCGACACCAGCAAGTCCGACCAGATCAAGAAGACCCTCGCCACGGACCTCAAGGTCGACCCGGAGAGGATCAACGCCGACCTGGTCGGTCCCAGTTGGGGTGATCAGGTCGCCAACAAGGCCTGGCAGGGCCTGGCGATCTTCATGGTCCTCGTCGTGATCTATCTGGCGATCGCCTTCGAGTGGCGCATGGCCGCCGCCGCGCTGGTGGCGCTCATCCACGACATCACCATCACGGTCGGCGTCTACGCGCTCGTCGGATTCGAGGTCACGCCGGGCACCGTGATCGGTCTGCTCACGATCCTCGGCTACTCGCTGTACGACACGGTGGTCGTCTTCGACAGCCTCAAGGAACAGACGAAGGACATCACCAAACAGACCCGCTACACCTACAGCGAGATCGCCGACCGCTCGATCAACGGCACCCTGGTGCGTTCCATCAACACCACGGTCGTCGCGCTGCTCCCGGTGGCGGGCCTGCTGTTCATCGGTGGCGGTGTCCTCGGCGCGGGCATGCTCAACGACATCTCGCTGTCGCTGTTCGTCGGCCTCGCGGCCGGTGCGTACTCCTCGATCTTCATTGCCACGCCGCTCGTCGCCGACCTCAAGGAGCGCGAGCCGCAGATAAAGGCACTGAGGAAGCGCGTCCTGGCCAAGCGGGCCGCCGCCGCGGCGAAGGGCGAGTCCCTGGAGGCCCCGGTCGTCGAGCGCTCGTACGACGACGAGGAGCCGGACGACGAGGACGCGACCCCCGCGGTCGTCGGACCCCGTGCCCAGCGCGCCCAGCCGTCGTCCCGGGGCAGGGGCCGCGGCCGTCCCTCGGGCAAGCGCCGATGACCGGACTCGCCGACACCACGGCGCTGCTGCTCAGCCGGATCCGTGACGTGCCCGACTACCCGGAGCCGGGCGTGATGTTCAAGGACATCACCCCGCTCCTGGCGGACCCGGCGGCGTTCACGGCGCTCACCGAGGCCCTGGCCGGGATCAGTGTCCGCAACGGCGCCACGAAGATCGTCGGCCTGGAGGCCCGCGGCTTCATCCTGGGCGCTCCCGTCGCGGTCCGCGCCGGCCTCGGCTTCATCCCCGTACGCAAGGCGGGCAAGCTCCCCGGAGCGACCCTCAGCCAGTCGTACGAGCTGGAGTACGGCTCCGCCGAGATCGAGGTGCACGCCGAGGACCTCACGCCGGGCGACCGCGTCATGGTCGTCGACGACGTCCTCGCCACCGGTGGCACCGCCGAGGCCTCGCTCCAGCTGATCCGCAGGGCGGGCGCCGAGGTCGCCGGGGTCGCCGTTCTCATGGAGCTGGGCTTCCTGGGCGGCCGTGCCCGTCTGGAGCCCGCTCTGGACGGCGCCCCGCTGGAGGCGCTGCTCACGGTCTGAGCGACCGGACGACCGACCCGCCCGGCAACCGGGCGGCCACCCGTCCGACACCGCTCAGAACCCCGCAGGACACCGCGCAGGCGGGTCCCGGAGGAATCCGGGACCCGCCTCTCGTGTTTCTCTGGTGGAAGACCGTCCCACCGGCCGGAGGCGAGAGTCGGGCCCAGGATCGCTACCATGGGGTTTCCGGAGCCTGACCGGGGACCCGGATCGCGCACGAGGAGCCCTCTTGCCAGACGAGGCCCAGCCACTCGCCCCCAGGGCCGAACGCCCGGGGGTACCACCGGCCGCCAAGCCCGAGCAGCCCGCGGCGCCCGCGGGCACGCCCGCCGCGCCCGCGCCCGCGAAGAACGGGTCGGCCGCCCCGGCCAAGGCGGCGGATCAGCCGCGTCCCGAGCCGGCGGCTCCCGAGCGGCAGGCCTCCGCGCCCGCGGCCCGCCCCGCGTCCGCCGCCCGGCCCGCCTCCGGTCAGCCCGCGCGCTCCGGCGGCGGCTCCTCCAACCGCGTACGGGCCCGGCTCGCCCGTCTCGGCGTCCAGCGCTCGAACCCGTACAACCCGGTGCTTGAGCCGCTGCTGCGGATAGTGCGCAGCAACGATCCGAAGATCGAGACGGCCACGCTGCGCCAGGTCGAGCGCGCCTACCAGGTCGCCGAGCGCTGGCACCGCGGCCAGAAGCGCAAGAGCGGCGACCCGTACATCACGCACCCGCTCGCGGTGACGACGATCCTCGCGGAACTGGGCATGGACCCGGCGACGCTGATGGCGGGCCTGCTCCACGACACGGTCGAGGACACCGAGTACGGGCTCGACACCCTCCGCAAGGACTTCGGCGACCAGGTCGCCCTGCTCGTCGACGGCGTCACCAAGCTCGACAAGGTCAAGTTCGGCGAGGCCGCGCAGGCCGAGACCGTCCGCAAGATGGTCGTCGCCATGGCCAAGGACCCCCGCGTCCTGGTCATCAAGCTCGCCGACCGCCTGCACAACATGCGCACCATGCGGTACCTCAAGCGCGAGAAGCAGGAGAAGAAGGCGCGCGAGACCCTGGAGATCTACGCGCCGCTCGCCCACCGCCTGGGCATGAACACCATCAAGTGGGAGCTGGAGGACCTCGCCTTCGCGATCCTCTACCCCAAGATGTACGACGAGATCGTGCGCCTGGTCGCCGAGCGCGCCCCCAAGAGGGACGAATACCTCGCCATAGTGACCGACGAGGTCCAGTCCGACCTGCGCGCGGCCCGCATCAAGGCGACCGTCACCGGCCGCCCGAAGCACTACTACAGCGTCTACCAGAAGATGATCGTCCGCGGCCGTGACTTCGCGGAGATCTACGACCTGGTGGGCATCCGCGTCCTCGTCGACACGGTCCGCGACTGCTACGCGGCACTGGGCACCGTCCACGCCCGCTGGAACCCGGTTCCGGGGCGGTTCAAGGACTACATCGCGATGCCCAAGTTCAACATGTACCAGTCGCTGCACACGACGGTCATCGGGCCCAACGGCAAGCCGGTCGAACTCCAGATCCGTACGTTCGACATGCACCGCCGCGCCGAGTACGGCATCGCCGCCCACTGGAAGTACAAGCAGGAGGCCGTCGCCGGCGCCTCCAAGGTGCGCTCCGACCAGCCGCGGACCACCGGCAAGGACGACCACCTCAACGACATGGCGTGGCTGCGCCAGCTCCTCGACTGGCAGAAGGAGACGGAGGACCCGGGCGAGTTCCTGGAGTCCCTGCGCTTCGACCTCTCGCGCAACGAGGTCTTCGTGTTCACGCCGAAGGGCGACGTGATAGCGCTGCCGGCCGGCGCGACCCCCGTCGACTTCTCCTACGCGGTGCACACGGAGGTGGGCCACCGCACGATAGGAGCACGCGTCAACGGACGCCTCGTACCGCTGGAGTCGACCCTCGACAACGGCGACCTCGTGGAGGTCTTCACCTCCAAGGCGGCCGGCGCCGGACCGTCCCGGGACTGGCTGGGCTTCGTCAAGTCGCCCCGCGCCCGCAACAAGATCCGCGCCTGGTTCTCCAAGGAGCGCCGCGACGAGGCCATCGAGCAGGGCAAGGACGCCATCGCGCGGGCCATGCGCAAGCAGAACCTGCCGATCCAGCGCATCCTCACCGGCGACTCGCTGGTCACGCTCGCGCACGAGATGCGCTACCCCGACATCTCGTCCCTGTACGCGGCCATCGGCGAGGGCCATGTGGCCGCGCAGGGTGTCGTGCAGAAGCTCGTGCAGGCGCTCGGTGGCGAGGAGGCCGCCACCGAGGAGATCGACGAGAGCGTCCCGCCCGCCCGCGGCCGGGGCCGCAAGCGCCGCTCGAACGCCGACCCGGGTGTGGTCGTCAAGGGCGTCGACGACGTGTGGGTCAAACTGGCCCGCTGTTGTACGCCCGTTCCCGGCGACCCGATCATGGGCTTCGTGACGCGCGGCAGCGGGGTGTCGGTCCACCGCACGGACTGCGTCAACGTCGACTCCCTGTCCCGCGAGCCCGAGCGCATCCTCGACGTCGAGTGGGCCCCCACCCAGTCCTCGGTCTTCCTGGTCGCCATCCAGGTCGAGGCCCTGGACCGCTCGCGGCTCCTGTCGGACGTCACCCGCGTCCTGTCCGACCAGCACGTCAACATCCTGTCCGCGGCCGTCCAGACGTCCCGCGACCGGGTGGCCACCTCCCGCTTCACCTTCGAGATGGGCGACCCCAAGCACCTGGGCCACGTCCTGAAGGCGGTCAGGGGAGTGGAGGGCGTGTACGACGTCTACCGGGTGACCTCGGCCCGCAGGCCCTGACCGGCCGGGCCCGCTCGTCAGCCCCGTCAGCCTCCGCCGCGCGTGGGC